>JAUVJO010000136.1 GCA_030592345.1 Deltaproteobacteria bacterium | reverse complement strand
CAAGATTGTTCCGTTGAGTCGGGATTGGAACGCTCAATTACAGCCCACGGTCGCGCCAGGAGGTTTGCCCGACGCTTTTATGATCGTTTCATCCGTCTTCACGGCAGCCCTGAGCAGGTCGCCTGGGGGGCTGCTGTGGGCTTCTTTGTGGCCATGAGTCCGACAATGGGAATCCAGACCTACCTCGCCATACCCATTGCAGCCCTTTTCAAGGTCAACAAGGTGGCACCGGCCGTAACCGTGTGGCTCACCAATCCGATAACCGCACCTTTTATCTACGGAGCTAATTATTGGATAGGAGCAAAACTGCTCGGTTGCCCGCTCAAGGCCCCGTTCATTTCAAATCCTTCGTGGGAGACATTCTGGCATTCCGGCAGGAGCGTCTTTTTGTGCCTCACGGTAGGTGGTGTCCTCACGGGCATAGCTGTGTCCACTGCAGGGTATTTCCTGACCTTGGCCATGGTCAAGAGTGCCAGGGAAAAGGCCCGCCGCCTCCGACGAAAAATGGCAAAATAAGGGCCTACTTCTTTTCCCATTTGAATAGCTCGGTCACTTGGCTGAGCGTACTCCCCGCCTTAATTTCTTCGCGGATTCGGTTTTCTTTTTCCAGCACGTCCATGCCGCGGTTGGCATATTCCGTGGCTATCGATTTTGGCAGGACAACAACGCCGTCATCATCTCCTAGAATCCAATCGCCGGTTTCAACCTTCTGGTTACCCACTGTTACAGGTACACCGATCTCGCCGAAGCCCTTGGGCTCGCCAGCATTCGGCATGATCAATCTGGTGAAGGCCGGAAACTTCAACCGGCTAATATCATAAGTATCGCGGATAGCGCCGTCTATGACTATCCCTGTGAGTCCCTTTTGGATCGCTGAGTGTGTGGCCAGTTCACCCCAAACAGCAGGGCCTACTCCGCCAGCGTCCACGACGATCACGTCCCCCTTTTCAGCTACATCAATAGCTTCAACGGGCTTGGCCCAGTCGCCAGGATAGGTCCTCACTGTCACGGCCCGGCCTACCAACCTGGTGCCTTGGAAAAGCGGCCTCAAGCCTTCAATCACGTAGCCCCTGTGCAATGCGTCTGACAGGTTTGCCGCAGAGACCTGCTCGAGGATCTCTCGAATCTCTGCCTCAGATCCTCTTTTGAACAGCATGGTGGGAATAGCGACCATTTTCTCCATGGCCTTCTTTATTGTGCCAGCCGCCTCCTTAGGATCAATGGCCTTTGTTATGGCCCCGCCCACAATTACGATGGATGCCCCTGCCTCCAGTGCCCGATGGGCTGTCTCGGAATTAATCCCACCGGCCACGCCCACGGGCACGGAAACACTACCAGCAACCGTGCGCAGGGTTTCAAAAGGATCCTTTCCTTCCATTTGTTCGTCTATGGCACAATGAACGGTGATATAATCTGCTCCAAAACCCTCGACCTCCCTGGCCCGCGATTCAGGGTCTTTGACAGCAATGAGGTCCACCACGATTTTGGCACCGTAATTTTTTGCTGCTTGTATGCATTCGAGAATCGTGGCATCGCTTGCAGCACCCAGGACATCAACGATGTTAGCACCTGCCTTGGCCGCTGTTTCAACCTCGATGCGGCCCGCATCCATAATCTTCATATCAGCCACAATCGTTGCCCGAGGGAACAGTCTCCTCAGCTCCCGGATAGCATCGAGTCCTTCGCTCTTAATCAGTGGCGTTCCGGCCTCCAGCCAGTCCGCCCCGCCTTCCACCGCAGCCTCGGCATTTTTTACTGCCCGTTTAAGATCAACAAAATCAAGGGCCAATTGCAGAACTGGTTTCATAGTTTCACCATCCGTATTTGATTAATATGTCATTCGTTATTGGTTGTTCGGTTGCGCTGCTCGTTTGCGGTTTGCGCCTTGAAAACAGTACGTCGGTTGCGTTGGCCTATAGGCCTTTTGATAAGCAACCGGATCGTGAAAACCTTTTATTGGCTGTGCGAATTTATCCGTAACCGCTCTACGAATACCGATTCCCGACCCGCCTGCCAACGCCTGATATAGTATTCAGCTTATGTGCCGGCACCTCTGGCAATGGCGGGCAGGTTCGAGCTGCGCAACCGCAACCATTTGACTCAACCGAAATGGCATATGGTTTCACCAAAGAACAAAGGATCTAACAATGCAAAATCATGAGTTTCCAAAATTGTGGCTACAAGCTCATTCCAAATTGGCGTGCCGGTCGAGCAAAGGCCGTGGATCACTGCC
Source organism: Deltaproteobacteria bacterium (assembly GCA_030592345.1). GTDB lineage: Bacteria > Desulfobacterota > Desulfobacteria > Desulfobacterales. Next base: position 5,863 of record JAUVJO010000136.1, on the reverse strand, counting down.
CTGCTTTTGAAATATTGCCAGTACGATTGTCTCAAAGAAGATAAAAGCGGCTTGCTCAAAGGAAGACCCCGGGGGTTGTATGGAGTGGAAATCGCATGAATAATCGTTTTTTGAACCCCCTGGAAGGCAAACGCTGTAATCAAGGGCCCTGCCCATGGGGGAATCTTCTCTTCCGATCACACCATACGTTAATGCCCCTTGCTGCTGTGCCAATTTGATCAATTCGTGAGTCAACTTTGTTTGACCCGAGCCTGAAACTACCACAAGGATGTCTCCCTTGCGTATTTTGGAGGTGTTGGTATCACCCACAAAAAATGCTTGATATCCCAGATGCATCAAACGCATGCAAAAACAACGCAAGATGTATCCCGACCTTCCCTGGGCCGCAAAAAAGATCCTCTCTCCCTGCTCAAGCCCTTGCATGAAACGCTGAACCGAGTCTTTTTGCAAACCCAGAAGGACGTTCCGGCTTTCGTCCAATATGGCTTCAATAAGTCCTTGAATGTTCATTAGAACAATGTCAAATCCCAATCCGCAATCCAAAATGCGCAATCCAAAATGCTTTAGAAGTGAGGCTATAGGAAAGAAGCCTGGGAGTCAATTCGATATAGGTTTTCACATATTAAATTTCACTGCGTTATCGGTCGTCGGCGTATTACAATACAGCCTCCTCCCTCTGGCCTTGCGAAATTTAATATGTGAAAACCTATTGGCTTTAATAATGAGAAACTTAGCCTTGACTTTTCCTTGATATCTTTGTATTTCGCTATTGTCGTTTAACTTGATCCTCTGAGGTTTTGCTTTTTCTACCAATGGCAGTTACGGTTATGTCGTAAATTAATAATACGGGAAGGCATCTGGGTTGATGTACCTTCAGATGCCTTTCGTGTTTTTTCGCACAATGCCAGCATCACGAGTATTGTAGGATTTCCAAGTCTTTTGAATTAAGGACTCAATGCGCATTCTTTTGATACATGCGGATCGGTTTTCATTTCGTGTCACTGGCGAGACCTCTGTGGCGTTATCGAGCGAGCTTGATAAGGCAGGCTCTGAAGGTGAGGTCGGCGAAAGCCTGGTGGTTTTTATGGCCGCTGAAAAGGGCGACGAAACCAATATTGGGTCAGTGGCCAGCCAGGTGACAGAAGAAATCTTGTCCCTGGCATTACAGATTGGCACAGAGAATCTGGTGATTTATCCATATGCCCACCTTTCAAGCTCACTCAGTTCCCCCCGGGTCGCTGTTAAGTTGTTGGATGAGATCCTTACCCGGCTCCGAAGCCAGAACCACTTGAAAATCATGCGGGCGCCTTTTGGCTACTACAAGGCATTTGAAATATCGTGTAAAGGCCATCCTCTGTCTGAGTTGGCCAAGACTATCACGCCATCGGGACGCACTGAAAGAATCGCTGATGATGAGGAGTCTCAAGCCATAAAGGCAGAGAAGACCCTTGAGTCCCAGTGGATAATCCAGTCGCCGGAAGGCGAATTCGCCTACAGCGGACCGGCAGATGGTTTCTCTTTTGCAAGCAGGCCGAACCTGGAGCGACTATTCCGGTACGAGAAATCCGGAAGCCGCATCTCCGACAAGGCTCCACCACACATCGAGTTGATGCGCCGCATGGAACTCGTGGACTATGAGCCGGGCTCTGACCAGGGCAATTTTCGCTGGTATCCTAAGGGCCAGTTGATGAAGCGGCTGGCCGAGACCTATGTGAGCAGCCTGGTCACCCAACACGGAGGCATGCAAGTCGAAACCCCTATCATGTACGACTATCAGCATCCCAAGCTCAACCTCTACCTGCAGCGCTTTCCAGCTCGACAATATGTGCTTCTTTCAGACGAAAAAGAGTACTTTCTCCGCTTTGCAGCCTGCTTTGGCCAATACCTGATTCAGCATGACATGCAGATTTCCCACCATCACCTGCCGTCCAAGTTGTACGAGCTAACCCACTATTCATTCAGGAGAGAACAATCCGGGGAGCTGGCCGGTCTGAAACGCTTGCGCACATTCACCATGCCAGACCTTCATACCTTGGCCAAGGACATGGAGCAGGCCAAGGAAGAATTCATCGCCCAAACCGATCTGGCCATACAATGCATGGAGGGCTTTGGCCTTGATTTTGAGGTGGCTATCAGGTTTGTGCGGGATTTTGCTGAACAAAACCAGTCTTTTGTCGAAGAAATTGTTTCCCGGTGTGGAAGGCCCGCATTGATTGAACTCTGGGAGGAACGCTCCTTTTACTTTGTTGCAAAACTAGAGTTCAACTTCATCGATGCCCTGGACAAAGCGGCCTGCTTGTCAACCGTGCAAATAGATGTTGAAAATCCACAAAGATTTGACATAACCTATATTGACGACAAGGGTGAAAAACAGTATCCGTTTCTTTTGCATGCCTCTATTTCGGGTTCTATTGACAGGGTCCTGTATGCCATTCTTGAGAGCCAGGCCATGCGCATGAAACAGGGGCAAAAAGCGTCATTTCCTTTTTGGCTGGCCCCTGTCCAGTTGCGCATCATCCCGGTATCCGAGAAATTCGGCGAGGCTTGCAAGAAGATCTTGGACAAGGTCCCCTATCGAATCGACTACGATGATCGAGACATTAGCATGGGACGCAAAATAAGGGCAGCAGAGAGAGAATGGGTCCCCTACATCTTAGTGATCGGAGCAAAAGAGGTGGCTGAAGGGTGTCTCAACGTAAGATCTAGAGACGGTGCCCAGAAAAAGATGGCACTCTCCGAGCTTTTGACTGAGATTGAACCTCAGATGGAGGGAAAACCGTTTCTTGATCTTCCCTTGCCGCAACGTCTTTCCAGACGTCCCATCTTTGTGGGTTAACGAACGAAAATCGGGAAACGAGTTACGAATAACGAGTCACGAACAACGAGTCACGAATAATTATATCCAAGGAGGTGAAGCGTATAGCCAAGCGCATTAACATAAACCGAAGAATCCGGGCCAGAGAGGTGCGATTGATAGATGCTGAGAGCAACCAGGTAGGGGTTGTACCGTTGAAGGATGCCCTGGAAATGGCAGAAGCGGCAGGACTCGATCTTGTTGAGGTTGCCCCTCAGGCCAGTCCGCCAGTTTGCCGGATCATGGATTACGGCAAATTCAAATACCAGCAGAGCAAAAAGCTTCAAGAGGCAAAGAAGCGTCAGTCGGGCGGCTATCAAGTCAAAGAAATAAAAGTACGTCCCATGACCGGGGAGCATGACCTGAGGGTGAAACTGCGCAACATCACACGGTTTCTGGAAAAACGGGATAAAGTAAAGGTTTCCATAATGTTTAGAGGGAGGGAAATGGCTTACGCAGAACAGGGATCGGCCATTCTCAAGCGAATAGCTGAAGAGATATCAGACCTCGGAAATGTGGAGCAGGAACCGAGGCGAGAAGGCCGTCACATGTTCATGGTTCTTGCCCCGAAATAACTCCCGCGAAATCCTCCCTTCGGATTTCAATATAGAAAATCGCTCCGTGATTATATGCTAATGCTCTTTTGCGGCCCGAGAGCGTTTTGGGCAAGGGCATTTGTATAAGGTAGAAAAATGTCCTTCACCGTTTTCGCCTTGACGAATATTCAGCGGTTAACGGTGGACTATTACGATTTATAGGTAACCGTTCACGGGTTCAATGGTTCAGAGTTCAGCAAAAATCTGAACCATTGAACTCTGAACCTGTGAACGCCTACGATCCTAGATAACAGAGGAGAAAACCCATGCCAAAGATGAAGACAAACCGAGGCGCAGCCAAGCGATTTAAGGTTACTGGAAAAGGGAAAATTGTCTATGCCAAATCGCATGCAAACCATATTCTAACAAAGAAATCGACTAAAAGGAAACGCAGACTTCGTAAGTCCAACTTCATCGATAAGGTCGATATGGCCGGGGTGAAACGACTGATACCTTATTTGTGATTCAGCATAGAGCATAGAGCAGGGAGCAGGGAGCGCAGAGCAGGGAGCATGGAGCGCAGAGCAGGGAGCATGGAGCGTAGAGCAGGGAGCATGGAGCGTAGAGCGTAGAGGAGGGAGCGTAGAGTAGGGTTTTTTTGTCCCCTGCTCCCTGCTCCCTGCTCCCTGCCCCATGCTTTATGCCCCATGCTCTATGCCCCATGCTCCCTGCTCCATGCTCTACGCCATTTACCATCACGACACCAGATACAGGAGGAGCACTCATGCGAGTCAAAAGAGGATTTAAGGCCAGAAGAAGGCGAAAGAAAATATTAAAGCTTGCCAAGGGTTTCCGAGGAGGGCGCAGTAAGCTGTATCGCACAGCAGCCGATTCCGTAGATAAGGCCCTTCAGTATGCATATAGAGATCGGAGGACCCGAAAGCGAGACTTCAGGAGCTTGTGGATCGTCCGGATCAACGCGGCTGCACGCCTTAACAATTTGTCATACAGTCGCTTCATTACTGGATTGAAGCGGGTAAATGTGGGTCTTGATCGGAAGATACTGGCTGATCTGGCCGTTTCAGATCCGAATGCCTTTTCCCGCCTGGCAGCCATTGCAGCAGCCCCTGCGTCGTGAAACGGAAATCGAAATTCGTTTAGCCACGTATTGGAAAAACCCAGAACGATTCACGGTTCACGAATAACGTAGTCGTTCACAGGTTCAAAGTTCACCGTTCAGGGTTACCTTATCTTTCATTAGCCTTGCTTGTAGGACGGCTCGAATTTCGGTGAACCCTGAACCATTGAACCCCTGAACGGTTACCAAACAACGAATGAAAGAAAAGCTCAAAGTATTAGAACAAGAAGCCTTGAAGGCCCTTGAGGCGACCGGTGGCCCACAAGAGGTAGACAGGTTGCGCACCCAGTACGTGGGGCGCAAGGGGGCTGTAACACTTTGCTTGCGAAAGATGTCGGATCTACCCCCCGAGGATAGACCTGAAGTCGGGCGGCTTGCTAACGAGGTCAAGACAAGGCTTGAGCTCGCCTTTAAGGATGCGATTGAAGGTCTTGAGAAAGAACGCAAAATGCCTGCGGAAGCCCTTGATGTGACTTTGCCTGGCAGGCCTGTTGCCAGGGGGCGTTTGCATCCCATTACCCAGATTACCCAGGACATTTGCGAGATCTTCCTAAGGCTTGGTTTTGAGATTGTAGAAGGTCCTGACGTGGAACTTGACTACTACAACTTTGAAGCCCTTAATATTCCCAAGGATCATCCTGCTCGCGATATGCATGATACATTTTATGTTTCAGAAAATACTGTCTTGCGCACACATACATCCCCCATCCAGGTGCGCGTTATGGAAAAGCAATCACCTCCTGTGCGCGTAATTGCACCTGGCAAGTCGTACCGCGTCGATTATGACATCTCGCACACACCGATGTTTCAACAGGTAGAGGGGTTGATGGTTGAGGAAAACATATCGTTTGGCGACCTGAAGGGGATTCTCACCACGTTTGTCCATCAGATGTTTGATGAGGAAACGAGTCTGCGTTTTCGGCCCAGCTTTTTCCCTTTTACAGAACCGAGTGCTGAGGTAGACATACGATGTGTAATATGCAGGGGTAAGGGTTGCCGGGTTTGCTCCCATACCGGATGGCTTGAGGTTATTGGCGCTGGCATGGTCCACCCGGCTGTGTTTGAGATGGTAGGCTATGATACAGACCGATACACGGGTTTTGCCTTTGGCATGGGCATCGAGCGTATCACCATGCTAAAGTACGGTATTGAAGATATCAGAAGGTTCTACGAAAACGATATTAGGTTCCTTGAACAATTCTAGTTATACCTCGGAAGGTTGCAAATTGCGTTTTTTTCGGTGAGCAATGAGCATCAAGAGCAAGGCGCGAAGGCGCGGAACATAGACTTTCACATATTAAATTTCACAAGGCCAGAGGGAGGAGGCTGTATTGT
>JAUVJO010000294.1 GCA_030592345.1 Deltaproteobacteria bacterium | reverse complement strand
GCCATTCCGATTGATTTTGACATTGCTGGGGAACCTGATTCCTCAGTAACACTCAGTAATGTGAGCACATTGGGATGGACGTCCATAGATGCTGATCTCGTGGTTGGTCTAGATGGCGAAATTTTCTCTTTAGAAGATGACGAGAGTTACATGTTTGATTTTTTTACACTTACAGTCGGTGGTTTGGGAAGAGGTACTGCTGACATCGAGGCGACATTGGCATTTGATTTGCCGTCTGGATTCGAAGTGAGTGGCTACGGAAGTGGTGGCTGGTGGACTATCTTCGGTATATTATCTGGAGGCTGTTTAACCTGGACCGGCGTGCCTCAGACGCTTGCATTAACCAACGGCGATTATTTTGACGTTGATTTCGAAAACGTGAGATTAGCGGGGTGGGGTAATTCAACCACTGTTTCAGCTACCGTTACTGCTCACGCCGCCCCCATCCCCGAACCCGCCACCATGCTGCTTTTTGGCGCAGGCTTGGTTGGCTTGGCTGGATTTAGACGGAAGAAGTTTCGGAAAAACTAAAAGGCTTTTTTAACCTATTCAACTGTTAAACAAATCAACTATTTGACTACACAACCATCAACCAAAAAGAAGGGGGTGATGCAAAAAATCGGGCTTGCCATTCGGGCAGTTAACCAATGAACCACTTAACAACCAAACAACTCAACTAGTTGACCAAACCCAAGGGAGGTGATGCCACTAGCAAAGAAAGGTTTACCGTTGATCATTAATCTTTAACTACTAACCATTAACCAAGAAACGGAGGAATTAGATGAACAACTTTTCAAAAGTCTTAGTTTTTTCAATCCTGGCCGTGTTTTTCATGGCAGGGACGGCAATGGCGTTGCCAAGTAATCTAAACGATATCACAGGAATTTCCGGAACCGAGGTTTATACGGATACGGGTGCTGAAAGTGTATACCTTACACACACAGGTTTTACGAATCCGGATGCAACTGCCTTTATGTTTTTTGAATTTGCAGCCTGGGCTAATACCAATTCTTTCGGTATTTATGATTTTACCCAGAATCCTGACGGAACGATTACAGCGGGAAACATGCTTGAAGTTTTTGATGGATTAAATTCACCGCTAACATCTGCCACTTTACAGTGGGATCTAGCCACAAATGTCGTTACAAACGCCAGCACCGGTAATTCTGCTATTATCGATGATACTTTTGGTTTTTATTTAGATACGGTTGCTGGCACATGGGGTGGGATTTCTTATCCTGCGGCTACGTGGTACAGTCACACATCTCTTAATGTAGAAGCCGACGGACAAAGCAGGGATCATGTCATGCTTTTTGACACAAGTGACAATTCAGTAGGTGCCCTATTGGGCTCTGATGTAGTCCTTGCTTTTGAGGATTTGGATATATCTATTGGCAGTGATCTTGATTATGGTGACATGGTCGTCGGTGTGAGTGACGTTGCCCCCGCCCCCGTCCCCGAACCAGCCACCATGCTGCTTCTCGGCACTGGCCTGGTCGGTCTGGCTGGGTTTGGCAGGAAGAAGTTCTTTAAGAAATAGGATCGTTTCACGATTTTATGAAACGTGACTACGTCACTTATCCGAACTGCCCGGGCTTCACAGCTCGGGCAGTTCCCAACCCCGTAACATAAGTTGATATAAATTCTAAGATAATGTTTTTTTGCCTAAATGATAGCATATCTCTTGTTGGGACTTTTTTGGTAGTACTGGCAGATACTGTATACTGGTCGCTTGATGCTGGACAAACGATATAATTTCCAATTCTTATTCCAGTATCCAGAATCTAGCATCCAGTATCTGTTTGGAAGAAGTACGAACTCACATTTTCTTGCAATATCGAGAACCTCGTTCGGACGAAACGGGGAAACAACAACCTTGGGACTCAAAAAATGCGTGACTTTCTTCGTCACAACCTAAACGCCCTGCACATCTATTGTCGGCTTGTTAAGATTGTGCCGAAAAGACGTGCATGGGCCTTGATTACCGCATGGGAAAACTCAAGGATTTATCGTCATTTGATTTATTGTTGATTAAGCAATTGTAAATAAACGATTATTAACCTATTGGCTATCATATAGACTTTCACATATTAAATTTCACAAGGCCAGAGGGAGGAGGCTGTATTGTAATACGCCGACGACCGATAACGCGGTGAAATTTAATATGTGAAAGTCTATAGCAAGGATAGCTGCCCTCAAAGCGAGTAGAGGGATTACCCAGTAAAAGTTTTGTATTGAAGTAGAAAAAGCCAAACCCGTGGAGACACGGGGACGGAAAACCACGGATCCTGTACGGATAGCCGGGTTGCCTACTGACAAAGGTAAACCGGCTTTTTTTTATGGATAGTGGGTTCCGGGTCGGGGGTCAGGGATCAGAGGTAAGGGGTCTGGTCAAGTCATAGAAATTTCCACCTGTGCGGTTGGATTTTATCTTGTAATTTTAATTACTTTTTTACCGCCCGCTTCGCTCAAGACGCAGAGGTCGCAGAGGTTGTTTTTTTCATTTGCCGCTGAGAGGGCGGCAAATGAAAACCACTCAGCTCTGCGGGCACCAGGAACTATTGCAGCAAAGCTGCTGAGCGGTTCCCCTTTGCCTGCCTCTCAACGGCAAAGGGAAAATCATCTATCTCTGCGCTCTTTGCGCCTTTGCGGTGAATACACGATTTTCATGGAACAGCAAAACCGAAACCTAACCGCACAGCTCCAGAAATTTAGAAGTTTGGCTGAATGGTGAATGGCTTACTAAGGTCTATCGAGAAAAAGCCCTGACACTGAAACCCGAGCCCTGACCCCCGTGAACGGTTACAACGGTGGTTTACAGGTGTCTTGCAACAAGAGAGGGGGTGATAACCGACGAAGAGGATAAAGACAAATTCGACACATCTAAAAAGCGATGGGTTTTGAGAGAGGAGGTGATAAGCAACGGTAGGCTTTAAGCTAAAGATCGTCAACCATGTAAATGCCATTTCCTTCTTTGTTGAAAAGTTAGGCAATAGAAGCAGAGGAGGGATCGGAGGCATGGATTTGTGCAGTAACGTTAACGCTAATTTTAAGAAGAAAGAGAGGAAATTTCATTGTTTCTTGAGCAAACAAGTCTAGGGAGGATCAAAAATGAAAAGGAAAATATGTATAATGCTTTTGTTGGCGGCTGTTTTTTTCTTGGGCACTTCCATTTCAGCACACGCACTCCCAATTTGGGGCAGCGATGCGAGTGGAGAGCTTACTGGAAGCCGTACAAGTCCTGCAGGCGGTGGGGTTTATGCTACACAGCAATGGGATAACGGAGGTTTCAATATAGACTGGGTCATCGCGCAAGGTGACGATGATTTATGGACTTACACTTATAACGTTACCGGCGATACGAAGGGGCTTTCCCATTTGATTCTGGAAGTTACCGAGGACGACGACCCCTTCAATATTTATAGTGGTACGAGTATTCCGTATGAGGGTCCGAGAGAGTGGTCTCTAAGTACTTCTGATCCCTTGATGCCGAATCCTATATATGGCGTGAAGTTTGACTTCGGTGATACGAAAGTGACTTATACCATGGTTACGGATCGTGCCCCTATCTATGGTGTTTTCTATACAAAAGACGGAAAAGATGGCGGTGCAGATGTAGTCGCATGGAGCAATGCGCTAAACTCCTCCGATTTCAAGACCAGTGGGGACTTGACTGTGACCGATTTTATCGCGCGGCCGGATGGCGGCGGAGCACCCGTCCCTGAGCCAGCCACCATGCTACTTCTTGGTACCGGGCTCGTGGGGTTTGCCGTGAGCCAAAGAAAGAAATTCAAGAAAATGAACAGATAGCTGTTCAAAACAAGAAGAAGGGGGCAGGAGACATCTGCCCCCTTCTTTCTGCTATTTCTTACAGACCGTTATCAAATCCATACCCACATTCCCTGCCTCATCATACGCCTCTGCCAAGATGATGTGCTCTCCTTTTGACACCTTCCGCGCGTTCCATCTCCAGGTTATTGAGCTTTTGGACAAGCACCCCATAAATATAAAGCTATTACCCATTTCAGCTCAAGGCTGTTTTGGGTAAATTCCACCCCTCACCTACCTTACCCATTTTACCCCAAAGCAATTTTGGGTAAATTCGACACAAACTGCTTTACCCATTTCAGCTCAAGGCTGTTTTGGGTAATTTTACAGAGGCAAAGAAAGAAAGCGGAACGGGATCGGGAAGGGTAACGCAGGCCTTAGCGCTCATCAGAATTGATCAACCTGCACCCCGGAAGAATGTCCAGCAATCAGCCGGCGTAAATCTGAGGAGGGTTGACATTTGCATTGCTTTGGGTCACACTTATACCTCGGAAGGTTGCAAATTGCTTTTTTTTCGGTGAGCAATGAGCATCAAGAGCAAGGCGCGAAGGCGCGGAATAGCAGGCTATTGCAAGCCTGAGCAACACAGCTATTGGTGTTCATGGCCAGCGAAAAATCGTTATTTGTGGCCTTTC
>JAUVJO010000070.1 GCA_030592345.1 Deltaproteobacteria bacterium | reverse complement strand
GCTCTGCCCGGTCAGTATGACAATGTGGTCTGGAAAAATACGCGTGACCTTCTTAAGGCGCTTCTGTCCGTGCGCGATGACCATCGCTTTTTCCCTGTGCTATTGACCAACTTCGGGTGCGGGCCAGATTCTTTTCTTATGAAATACATGGAGACAGAACTCCCGGAAAAGCCGTGCCTTGTCGTGGAGGTGGACGACCATACTGGGGATGCAGGCATCGTCACCCGCATCGAGGCCTTCTTGGACACGTTAGATATCGAACCCGGAGAAGCCCAGCCTTCCACGGGGACCACCAACCTGGTGATAAAGGCTAAGCAAAGGAGCTTTGACCCTTGGAACCCAGAGACTGAGATCCTGAAGCGCCTGGAAGACAGGACACTCTATTTTCCTTATGTATCACGTGCTTTTTGTGAAGTGGTTGAGGCTGCCTTTCACGCCGTCGGGATTGAAGCCCGTGTACTTCCTGAAGCTGATGACGAAAGTGAGTACCTCGGTAGACAGGTCACCTCTGGCAGGGAGTGTCATCCGTTCATTGTCACTTGCGGAAATTTTGTCAAACTCACCCGTGAGCCGGATTTCGATCCGGAACGTGCTGCGATCTTGATGCAAAACTACGATGGAGCCTGCAGATTTTCTCAATACGGGATCGGCCATGCTGATCTTTTCAGACGTCTGGGATTGGCTCAAATTCCGGTCATTGCACCGCTGACTTCTACCCGCTTTGATGAGTTTTCAGGGCTTTTTGGCCTGCGCTTTATCAAGCTTCTGTGGCAAGGGTGGCTGGCTGCTGAGGTGCTTGAAAGGATTCGGCTGCACGTACGTCCATATGAGAAAAACCGAGGTGAGACCGATCGGCTGTATGCCAGTGGCATCCAAGATATTGCCGGGGCCGTAGCCCAGCCTGACGGGAGGCCGTCCATAGGTAACCGGGATGTTATTTTGGCCTTAAGACGGGGAGTAACGGCCCTTGAGGCCGTGCCTGTTGACCGATCCGAGCATCGTCCAATCGTTGGCATTGTAGGAGAATTCTATACTGTCCTAAATAGCTGGGCCAACCAGGGTATTATACACACCCTTGAAAACCTCGGCGTTGAGGTAGCGATGCATGGCCTAACGGTCTCAAATTTCTACACACTGTTTTCCGAACTTTATTACGGCAGGAATCGCTTAAAAGAAGGCAAAGTGGGCTCTGCTTTTTATTACTTTCTCCGCAACCAGTGGGTGATGTCCTGGGTAAGGCAGGTGGAAGCATACCTGCCCAAAGAGCTTCGCCCCTTTGGTACCATGGACAGCAAAACCATTCTTCGTGAGGTTGAACCCTTCATCTATTATGATATCGATCCGGTCCTCGCTACACTCACGAGCCGGGTCAGGCGGTTTGCGGCATCAGGCATATCCGGGATCTGCAATCTTTTTGTCCTCAACTGTATGCTCGGTAACATCTCTGTGCCGATCTTCAAGAATGCCCTGAGTGCGTACCAGGGCCTCCCGGTCTTACACGCGGTTTATGACGGCCAAAAGCAGACCAATATGCTCACCCGGATCGAGGCCTTTGTGCATCAGGCCAGGCTTTATCATCAGCATCATCAGCATGGATTGGGGGATTGAGGAGTTAGGTAGGCGTTCACAGGTTCACAGGTTCAGGGTTCACCGTTCATGGCCACTTTTTTTCATTGACCTTGCTTGTAGGCTAGTCTGCCAGACATACGGCGGGATGAAACCACGAATCAAGAGTTTTTATTTTTGGTAAACCCTGAACCCTTGAACCTCTGAACCAGTGAACGGTTACCAAATATTTACCTTTGACATTTAGATTCCAGGTGTTACATTTTATTTTTTATCATGGAATCCGAACATGAGCTGCAACTGAATCGAAGGGTGACTATTTCCAATGAACTGGGGCTGCATGCCCGTGCGGCGGCCAGGTTTGTTCGGTTGGCCGAGGAGGCACGCTTTGCGGTGTTCATCATCAAGGATGATCAGGAGGTAGACGGCACAAGCGTGCTTGATATCATGAGCCTCTACTGCCCATGTGGCACCGAAGTGACTGTGAGAATAACTGACCCTGCTGACGCGGAGGTCTTAAATAGTATAGTCCGGCTCATAGAAGCCGGTTTCGGAGAATTGTAGGTATGCCTGATTCTACGGCAAGAAACCTGTCTCTTCAGGGCATTGGCGTATCTCCCGGTATAGCCATTGGCAAAGCCTATCTTTTTGAGCAGGAAGATATCGATGTCATAGAAAAGCGCTTTGTCCCGCCCGAAGAAATCGATGCGGAAATAAACCGGTTCAAGGAGGCCGTAAAAAAGGCCCAGCAACACCTTCGTAAGATCATCAAGGAGGTCCCTGACGAATATCGAGATCATGTATATATCCTTGACACGCATATGATGCTGCTCAAAGACAAAATGATCTACGACGGGACGATTGAGCTGATCGAGGAGAAAAACCTGAATGCCGAACGGGCCTTAAAAAAGGCTGTGGACAACGTGAAGGCAATGTTCAAGAAGATGCCTGACCCCTATTTTCGGGAGAGGTCATCAGATATCGTCCATGCATCCAAGCTCATTCTGGAAAATCTCCTTGGAACAGACCATTCAAAGATCTCTGATATAGACAAGCGGGTCATCATCGTAGCCCACGACCTTTCTCCTGCAGAGACAACCCAAATCCAGTTGGAGAAGATAAAGGCATTTGTAACAGAGCTGGGTAGCCACACTTCCCATACCGGAATTATGGCCCGGTCCCTTGATATTCCTGCGGTACTCGGATTGGGAGACGCAACCCAGCTCGTAGAGACGGATGACCTCATCATTGTGGACGGTAGCGCAGGCATTGTGATCGTTGATCCGGACGAAGACACACTCACCCGGTATCACGAGCGCAAGGATTTGTTTGAACAGTTTCGGGCCAGGGTAACGCGCACCAGTCATCTGCCTGCCGAAACAACAGACGGGTATTGTTTGACGGTATCCGCCAATATCGAGCTGTTAGAAGAAGTCGTATCAGTTATTGACCACGGTGGGGACGGCATCGGCTTGTATCGGACAGAGTTTCTTTACTTGAATCGGCCGGGTTTGCCCTCAGAGCAGGATCTTTTTGACAATTATCGGGACCTGGCCGAGATCATGGGTGGCCGGCAGGTTACTGTACGGACCCTGGATATTGGCGGGGACAAGTTTGCCAGTGGTGTTTCGTGGGCTGAGGAAATGAACCCGGCCTTGGGGCTTCGAGCCATCCGATTCTGTCTCCGATCCCCCGAGATCTTCAAGACCCAACTGCGGGCCATACTCAGGGCGGCGTATTTCGGAAATATCCGAATTATGTTCCCAATGATAGCTCAGGTGGAGGAGATTATTCAGGCAAAGCACATTTTAAACGAGGTTGCAGAGTCTTTGCACAGGGATGGACTGCCTTTTCGAGAAAATATTCAGATAGGTGCCATGATCGAAGTCCCCTCTGCCGTTGTGACGGCTGATATTCTCGCCAAAGAGGTCGATTTTTTCAGCATCGGTACGAATGACTTGATCCAGTATTCCCTGGCCATTGACCGGATCAACAAGAATGTTGCTTCTCTTTATCAGCCACTTCACCCGGCTGTGCTGCGCATGATTCGCCGTGTCGTAGAGAGCGCAAAGGAGGCCGGGATTGAGGTCTCTTTGTGTGGTGAGATGGCAGCAGACCCGGTCAACATCCCTGTGCTCCTCGGTTTGGGACTGGATGCCATTAGTATGAATCCAATATCCATCCCAACGATCAAGAATGTCGTTCGCACTCTCTCCTTTGAGGAATCAAAGCTCTTTGTGCAGGAGGTGTTAGAACAGACCTCCACGTCAAGTGTCTTGGGCCTCATTCAGGCAACCTACGGAAAGTCCTTTGAAATGGACAGTTATTTGCAGTCGGACGCGGAGTGAAATCTGGGCCATGGCAGATCAGAGAAACAAGGAATAAATGAAGATTAATTAGTAGGGTAACTGCACATGGCTACGAGAAAGATTGTATGCCAAAACCGAAAGGCGCGGCACGACTATTTTATCCTGGATGAGTATGAGGCCGGCATGGTCTTGGTCGGTACAGAGATCAAGTCTCTGAGACTTGGACATGCAAACTTAAAGGATAGCTATGCAAAGATTCGAAACGGCGAAGTGTTTCTTGATAATATGCACATCGGTACGTACCCTTTTGCCGCCCACGACAATCACGACCCCTTAAGGACTCGGAAACTCCTGTTGCACAAGAGCGAAATCAAGCGTCTGACCGGCAAGGTCAAGGAGAGAGGCCAGTCCCTTATTCCCATTCGGGTTTACCTCAAAGGTGGCAAGGCCAAGGTAACCTTGGCCTTGGCCAAAGGAAAACGAAAATACGACAAGCGGGAAGCGATTCGACAGCGAGACGAAAAACGGGAAATGGACCGCGAGAAGCGTAATTCCAGAAAAACTTGACAAAGTGATTGAAGCTCTTATAATTATAGTATATGCATGATCCTCTGGTTCATGCAAAATGGCATGTATAGACTTTCACATATTAAATTTCACAAGGCCAGAGGGAGGAGGCTGTATTGTAATACGCCGACGACCGATAACGCGGTGAAATTTAATATGTGAAAGTCTATAGTTTGTTCGTCTGTTGTCTGCTGTATGGGGGCGAAATGGCTTCGACGGGGATATGGAAGCTTTGGTTGCATACCGAGCGCCTGCCGGCTCGTAAAAATGGCGGGATCTAAAATAATCGCAGACGATTATAACTACGCCTTAGCCGCGTAATGTAGGCTAACGTCCTGCCGGGTTTTCCTGCGAACCCGGATATGGGCGTCGATTAGCAGGATAGCCTCTACCGATTGCTTGTTGCGCGTGAGGCGAAACCTTTAACAAGCTAGCTGCTCAAGCATCCTGCCTGAAGGAGCCTTGAAAGGCGAAATTTAAAATTCAGGCTATGTATGTAGAAGCCTTTGTGGAATATTGTCGGACGCGGGTTCGACTCCCGCCGCCTCCACCATTTACAGCAGCCCTTTTTTAATACTATCGGGGAGTTAGCCGCAAGCGCTAATTCCCCTTTTTTGGTTACTGTCCGTACATGACCTCTTATAGATTTTCAGATAATTATACCTCGAAAGGCCACAAATGACACTTTTTCGCCGGCCATGAACATCAATAGCTGCGTTGCTCAGGCTTGCAATAGCCAGCTATTCCGCGCCTTCGCGCCTTGCTCTTGATGCTCATGACTCACCGAGAAATGCGCAATTTGTGACCTTCCGAGGTATAATTTCATCCAGCTTTCAGGGGGATCTAAGGGAGAAATCCGACAGGAATAATCCGACATAAGATACCTTGCAAGGCGGGCGGTATCTGCTCATTGCGGGCAAGGAAAGGAGCATTTCATGGGTTTTTCA
The DNA here is from genome assembly GCA_030592345.1 of Deltaproteobacteria bacterium. GTDB lineage: Bacteria > Desulfobacterota > Desulfobacteria > Desulfobacterales. The sequence continues at coordinate 5,618 of JAUVJO010000070.1, read as the reverse complement.
CGTCGTTTGTTTTCGCAATGTGCTGGCTTGAAATTAAGCCTGCTCAATGCAAAAAGCAAAACAGAAAAAAAACACTTAGTACGTACAACATATCCTTCTCAGCTTCCGTTCGCGGGCCTTCTACTTATCTTTTTGATGTCAGGTTGCGGTCTTAAATATATGTCCCCCAAGACCCTTGAACCGCAAGTCCTATCCGGATTGAAGGAGTCCGAGAGCATTGTTTGGGGACAGTTGGATGATTCGGAGGTTCACTTCCTGGAAGAGGCTAACTGCAGCCAGATCGATTCGAATATAGCTAGAGAAGCGGAGAGCCAAAAACAATCGGTCCGGATGCCTGTAGATTCTTTTTTGATGTCAGTTGGAGCACTCGACATGGGAGCAGCAAACAGACAGGTTGAATTGACCTTCACCAATGTCGAGACCGGAGCCCAGATCCGTACGCAGAATGCTGCAGGAATCTCCGGCGATTTTCCTTTCTATGTCATTCTTCCCAGGGGAAGATACACGCTGGACGTTCGATTGATCTGGCCAAGGTCGGAGTACCAGGCCCAAGCCGAGGGGGTCGTAACGAGCACCGGCGGGGCGAATGCGATTTACATTGGTCATCTGCATATGGGGATAACGGATCGGACCTCGTACGGCCTTTTTGATGTTGGAGACTTTGACAGAGCATCGGAGTGGTTTCGTTCAAAGCACCCAACCTTCCAGGGCTCTCTCACCGAGCAACGGGTGGCTGAACAGGTTGTTCTTGTCGACAAGGACGGGCGAAGGCTGTGAAGGACCCAGCCACGTGCTGCCACCATGTGCGGTCAGGCACTATGATGTTTCATGATCCTTCTGCTTTCCGCTGATTCTTGTGGTCAAGGGCTGCTTGAATAAACGACACAAAAAGTGGGTGGGGGTACATAGGTCGGGACTTAAACTCCGGGTGGAATTGACAGCCGAGAAACCACGGATGGTCTTTGGTTTCTACGATTTCAACGAGCTGCCCGTCCGGGGAGGTACCGCTCATGACAAGGCCTGCCTGCTCGAGTCTGTCTTTAAAGTCGTTGTTGAACTCATACCTGTGGCGATGTCTTTCTGAGATCTCTTTTTTCCCGTACGCCCTATAGGCCACTGAGTCTTCCTTGAGTATACATGGGTAGGCCCCCAATCGCATGGTGCCGCCCTTGTCAGAGGCGGTGTCCCTCTTCTGCACAGTCTCCGATTTGAAGTCAAACCACTCTTTCATGAGATAGATGACCGGAAATGGGGATGCCTGCTCGAATTCTGTGCTGTGTGTTCCTTCCATCCCGGCAACGTGGCGGGCAAATTCTACTACAGCCATTTGCATGCCCAGGCAGATACCGAAAAAAGGTATCTTTTCTTCTCTGGCCAAACGGATTGCCCTGATCTTGCCCTCAATTCCCCGTGCCCCAAACCCCCCAGGGACTAAAATGCCGTCTGCCGCCTCCAGGCGCTGCTGACAACTGGTGTCGTCAATGGTCTCTGAGTCCACAAAATCGAGGTCTACTTTGCAATCATTGGCAATCCCGCCGTGGCACAGGGCCTCGTTCAGGCTTTTGTATGATTCGCGCAGATGGATGTATTTGCCCACAATTGCAATGGTGACCGAGTAACCAGGGCTCTTGATCTTTTCCACAAGCTGCTCCCAGTCTGTCAACTTGGGAGCCCGGGTCCAGATGTTTAGCAGTTCCACAATCTTGTCATCCAGGTGTTGCTGGTGGAAAACCAAGGGGACCTCGTAGATCGTTTCTACGTCCTTTGCAGTAATAACCTGATCCACATCCACGTTACAGAACAGGGCAATCTTTGACTTGAGCTCTTTTGATAAGAAACGGTCGGTCCGGCACAGGAGTATATCGGGCTGGATACCAATGCTCCTGAGTTCTTTGACACTGTGCTGCGTGGGTTTGGTCTTTGCCTCGCCAGCGGCAGAAATATAGGGGACATATGTCAGGTGCACGTAAAGAACGTTTTCTTTTCCCTGGTCTGACCTGAACTGCCTGATAGCCTCTTGAAAGGGGAGGCTTTCGATGTCACCTATTGTTCCGCCTATCTCAACGATCACAACATCTACGTCCTTGGCCACTGCCATGATGCGTTTCTTTATCTCATCCGTAATATGGGGAATAACCTGAACCGTGCCGCCGAGATAATCGCCTCTGCGCTCTTTTGCAATGACCGAGTGATAGACCTTGCCTGTGGTGAAATTATTGTCACGCCCCAGCTTGGCATGTGTGAACCGCTCGTAGTGACCCAGGTCGAGGTCGGTCTCTGCCCCGTCGTCGGTCACAAAGACCTCACCATGTTGAAACGGGTTCATGGTGCCAGGATCAACATTAATGTATGGGTCCAGCTTCTGAAGCGTTATCGTCAGTCCTCGGCTTTCAAGGAGTGCCCCAATGGCCGCAGAAGCAAGCCCCTTGCCTAAAGACGACAGAACCCCTCCGGTTACAAAGATAAACTTGATTGGAAAAGGCATATTGAAAAGGTCCTCCTGTTCGATTGCGGCGATGTCCTCAAGCCGTGAGGCGCAATGCGGAATGCGGAAACCAGAATCCAGAAACAATTGCCTCAGCAATCAATGTTCTGGCTAACAGAATAGGGTGGGATGTGTCAAGGTGAAGAAGAGAAACCAGTTGACAATAGACTGAATTTTAATATTAAGTCCTCCTAAGGCAAAACACCGTAACCGTTAACGGAGTATTGGAGTGCTGGAGTGTTGGAAAAAGGCAACAAAACCTGGATGTCCTTATACATTTGTTTTTACAATACTCCATCACTCCATCACTCCAATACTCCGCTTTCTTGTCGGAAATCAGACAATGTGTGAGAAAATGAAAGAAATCGCGAACGGCTACGCTCTACGAAAGGACGGTTCTGATGCATTTTAAATCCAAGGAGAAAGTTGAACAACTTATACGAAAAGGGGTTGCAGTATCCAATCCCGAGAGCGTGCTGATCGGAGACGAGGTTGAATTGGATCGCATTGCAACAGATGGAGTGGTTATTTATCCGGGCTGCAAGATCTTTGGCGAAAATACACTGGTCATGCCCGGTGTCAAGCTTGGTTATGAGGGGCCGGTGACGGTCGAGGATTGCCAGATCGGGCCGGACGTCGAATTAAAAGGCGGGTTTTTTCGGCGATCTGCCTTTCTTGAAAAGGCTAATATGGGACCTGGTGCCCAGGTTCGAGATGGATGCATTCTTGAAGAAGAAGCCAACGGCGCTCACACGGTTGGTCTCAAGCAAACCATTCTTTTCCCTTTTGTCACTCTGGGGAGCCTCATAAATTTTTGCGATTGTTTCATGGCAGGCGGAACCAGCCGGAAGAATCACAGCGAGGTGGGCAGTTCCTACATCCACTTCAACTATACCCCAAATCAGGACAAAGCCACTGCTTCATTGATTGGCGATGTGCCCCGTGGTGTGATGCTCAATCAGGCTCCGATATTTCTGGGGGGGCAAGGCGGCATGGTAGGCCCGTTGCGGCTGGGATACGGGACGCTCATTGCGGCTGGGGTCGTCTGTCGTAGAGACGTCCTTGATGACCACCAGCTTGTGTTAGCTCAAGGCTTGCGGGACAGCGCTGTTGGAAAGACTGACCTAGTTTCGGATTTTCATCCGGGCATATACTGGCACGTTAGGGCTCGGGTAATCAACAGCATCAACTACATCGCAAACCTTGTGGCACTTAAGCATTGGTATGAATCGGTTCGTTCCCGGTTCATAAGAGGCGACTCCTTGGGTGAGATGCTGTATGAAGGTCTTTTGGATAAGCTGGACATGGCGCTGAATGAGCGAATCAAGCGCCTTAAAGCATTGTCCGACAAGATGCCCGAGTCTGCCAAAAGGTATCGAAGTTTCATGAAAGGTGAAGTGAGCGAAGAGCTCTTAAGGCAAAAACAGGAGCTATTTGACACCTGGCAGGAGGTCGAGGCAGTATTCGCCAATAGTCTGGAGGATCCAGGGGCCCTTTCTTGCCGCGAGCCTTTCCTGGAGCAGATCGAAAGAGCCGTCAGGGAAAAGGGCTCTGACTACGTGGGAGTCATACAGGGGCTGGATGCCACCTGGTCTGCCGAGGGGATCAGATGGCTCCAGGGCATTGTCGATGGCATAAACGGACAAGTTCTTGACCTAATGCCATCGTTTGGGGGCACAAGGTGAAAGGTAGAGTAAAGCATCTACGGAACTCAAGGACCTCGCTCGAATAGTAGTATCGGCAAGGATAGAGTGCTCGTGAGATATTTTGTACTACAATATGTTGCCGAACTTTTTCCTTGACATAGAGTCCAGTTTCTCTTCATACTCGCCGCACCAAGAAGGGATCTCGGTTCATTTTCATTGCTTATATTTGGTTCGTTAAGGAGGCAAACCATGGGTAAACTGTTCGGCACAGATGGAATCAGGGGGAAGGCCAACCGCCACCCGATGGACTCTGCGATGGCTTTTTCAGTCGGCCAGGCGGTGACTCATTTGTTTAAGAAGGGCGATCACCGGACTCGAGTGGTCATTGGAAAAGACACCCGCATTTCAGGCTACATGCTGGAAAGCTCGCTAGAAGCGGGCATCAGCTCAATGGGGGGCATTTCCTATTTGGTCCGCGTGCTGCCCACTCCAGGCATCGCTTTCATAGCGCAGAGCATGCGCGCCGACGCAGGCATCGTAATTTCCGCCTCGCACAACCCATACCAGGACAATGGCATCAAGATTTTTGGGGGTAATGGTTTCAAATTGTCCGATGAGCAGGAGGAGGTTATCGAAGACCTTATCCTGGGCGGAAAGCTTCCAGAGATGGTACCTGAGGCCAAGGATATGGGTCGGTCCTACCGCATGGAAGATGCCCTCGGGCGTTACATTGTCTTTTTGAAGAACACGTTCCCGCGTGATTTGTCTATGGAAGGGATGAAGATCGTCATTGATGCAGCAAACGGCGCCACATATAAAGTAGCCCCCTCTGTTTTCACCGAACTTGGAGTCGACGTTAAGGTTATCCACAATGACCCCAACGGGCTAAACATAAACGACAATTGCGGCTCGCAGCATACACAAGATCTCGAAAAACGTGTGGTAGAGAGCGGTGCTGCCATTGGACTGGCTTTTGACGGAGACGGCGACCGGTTGATAGCCGTGGATGAAAAGGGGTGCAAGATCACCGGTGATCAGATTATGATTATTTGCGCTAAGGTGCTCAAGGACCAAGGCAAGTTGAAAAACGATTTGCTGGTCAGCACTGTCATGAGTAATCTCGGCCTGATGATCGCATGTAAAAAATACGGATTTAAGCACCATGCGTCAATAGTTGGAGACCGGTACGTTTTGGAGGACATGCAACGGCTGGGCGCGGTGATCGGCGGTGAAGAATCCGGCCACATGATTTTTCTCAACCACCACACGACCGGCGACGGCATCCTGACCGCGATGCAACTGATCGCAGCAATGATCAAAGAAGGCAAACCGCTTTCCGAACTCGCGACAATGATGGACGTCTTCCCACAAAAGCTGATCAATGTAGATGTCAAGAGCAAACCGGAGATTTCCGCGGTTCCGCAATTGGTAGAGGCAATCAAGCAGGTAGAAACGGAACTCGGAGATCAAGGCCGCGTTTTGGTGCG
>JAUVJO010000385.1 GCA_030592345.1 Deltaproteobacteria bacterium | reverse complement strand
TTTTTACGAGTTCATCAATGTTGATGCTGGAGCAAGCCTGTTAAAGATGTAAAGATCATTTCGTACAGCAATGGTTTGCAATAGCTGTGTGGAAAAAGGCTTGATGTATGACAGAAAATTTTGATAGATTAATTTGGGTGCGGCTCTTTTACACCAACACAATTTCATTTAATATTAAGCTCTTGAGTACTTAAAAACAAGCGCAGAGTGTATTTTAAAAGAGATAAGCATTCGCTGAGTGGATATGTCTTGTTTTTCGCCTCTGAAACGGCTGATAAGTATCAGATGTCAATAATTTGAACAAAAATGAATTTTTAGCTGGACTCTCCCATTTTTTTCCGCTATACGTAAGATAGTAAGGTGGAAAAAAAGGGAGGACGAAGTGAAGCCAGACAAAAAACACTTTCAATTCAGTGGTCGTAAGTTTACTCGAGAAGAATTAGTTTTGATGCAGGAGGTAGTTAAAGATTTTCCCAGACTCACCAGGACGGAATTATCCGGCACGCTCTGTGAGTTGTTGAGGTGGCGACGTCCGAGCGGCGGGCTTAAAATTCTTGAATGTCGAAACTTTCTGGAAAAGCTTGAATCTCAAGGTTTTTTAACCCTTCCGGAGAAAAGGAATACACAGCACAAAAGCAGACCGGAGGTTACCATGGCACCTCCCACCAATTGGGATGAACCTTGGAAACAGCTATCCGGTAGTGCTGGAGAATTTGCTCCGCTGGATGTTGAATTGGTACGAAGTCGAGAGCATCGGCATCTGTTCCGGGAACTTGTTCAGCGATATCACTATCTTGGCTATGCCAATCCTTACGGTGCACGCTTGCAATATCTGGTCTATGTGATCCGACCAGAGCGACAACTGGTAGGGTGTGTGCAGTTTTCAAGTCCAGCCTGGCGGATGAAGGCACGGGATCAATGGATTGGCTGGGATGATGCTACCCGTGGGAATCATCTTCAGCATGTGGTCAATAACAGCCGATTTTTGGTTCTGGCAAGTCTGCGCAATCTATCCAGCATGTTGCTTTCCAGTGTCTTGAAGCGGCTTCGCCGGGACTGGCATGCGAGCTACGGGCTTGATCCCTGGCTTGTGGAAACTCTGGTGGATCGTCAACTGTTCCATGGGGGGTGTTATCGTGCCGCCAATTGGATAGTTGTTGGAGAAACTACAGGTCGTGGTCGTATGGATAGATCCCATAAGCGCCACAACGCTCAAGTAAAGACTGTTCTGATATATCCTTTGGTCAGGAATGCCGCAGACCTGCTTAAAAAAGGGGGAATCAGAAAATGAATGCATTGGCAGAGCAACTGTCTCCAGAGCCGTTTTATGATCAGTCCCATCAGGTTTTCGAACATCTTGTCCACTACATGGAAACCGAGGAAACTTCTCAGATGACTCATAGTAATCTGGAGCGTGAGCTTGAAAAAAAAGGCAGGGAGTTGATGCGCATTCTGTTACAGGAACATCTGGATAACCGGAGCCCCGGAGAGTGCAGAACGCCTGTCACCGACAGTGACGCCATAGAGCATTCCATGCCACGGCTTCATGAACGAAAGCTTGAAACAGTATTTGGTACCGTCAATGTGGAGCGAACAGGGTATGGCCGGGAGGGAACCAAAAGTTTACATCCCATGGATGCTGAACTAAACCTGCCTGCCGAGCGTTACTCCCTTGAATTGCGACGTCGTGTGGCCATTGAGGCGGCAAAGGGTTCATTTGACGAGACCGTTGAACATATCAACACGACTACCGGAGCAAAGGTTCCCAAACGACAGGTTGAAGAACTGGCACAGCGTGCGGCGCAGGACTTTGACTCATTTTATGAAATGCGCCGGAGTAGCACTATCCCTGAACAGAATACCGGTTCAGTTATGGTAATCAGTGTCGATGGAAAGGGTGTAGTCATGCGTACTCAGGATCTGAGGGAACAGACCCGAAAAGCCGCCGAAGAGCGTACGTCAAAAATGAAAAAACGTCTGTCAAAAGGGGAGAAAAGAAACGCCAAACGCATGGCGACAGTGGCAGCCGTGTATAGCACCTCACCCTTCATACGCACTCCTGAAGACTTGGTAGCTGAAGACAGGTGTACCCTTGATGATTCCTTGCGTCCCCGACCTGAGCAAAAGCGTGTATGGGCAAGCTTAGAGAAAGAACCTGAGCAGGTCATAGCGGACGCCCTGCAAGAGGCCGATAATCGAGACCCTGCGCATCAGAAAATTTGGGTGGCTCTGGTGGACGGCAACAAAAATCAACTCAGCATTCTGAACCGCCTGGCACGTAAAAAAGGCATTGATCTTACCATTTTGTTAGATATTATTCATGTAATTGAGTATCTGTGGGTTGCTGGAAGAGTGTTTCATCCGGAAGCCTGTCTCGATCTGGAACGTTGGGTACAAAAACGTCTCCTTGAGATTCTCAGAGGCAAAGCTGGTCTGGTTGCCGGGGGAATGCGCCGCAGTGCCACGAGACGCCAATTTTCTCAAGAAGAACGCAAACCTGTTGACATCTGTACACGCTATTTACTCAACAATAAAGCATATCTTCAATACAATCAAGCCCTTTCTCAAGGAGTGCCCATTGCTACCGGAATAATCGAAGGGGCTTGTCGGCATCTGGTAAAGGATCGCATGGATGTGACTGGTGCCCGCTGGAGTCTGTCCGGCGCCGAAGCTGTATTGAAATTACGTGCTTTACGTTCCAGCCATGACTTTGACGAATACTGGATATACCATGAACAATGTGAATATGAACGAATACACAAAGTTCGATATAAGGACGGTATCGTCCCATCCACTTCGAAGACTGGTTCTGATTTCAGGGGTAGTCATTTAAGAGTGGTCAAGTAACTAAATGTTTGCTTGTTCTAAAAGAGCCGCACCCGATTAATTTGTAACCGTTCACGGTTAACGGTTAATACTATAACGTCACTTTTTAACGTCATGCCAGCGAAGGCGGGCATCCAGAACCCCAGTTATATCTAAAAACAAACTGGATTCCCGCTTTCACG
>JAUVJO010000097.1 GCA_030592345.1 Deltaproteobacteria bacterium | reverse complement strand
TTTGCTATCTACAGGGAATCGGAGCTTCGTAATAGGACTATACCATATTTCATGATCACCCTTGCCCTGCCTTTCAAAGTGACATCCACCTTTTTGTAACAATTGCTTGAGTGCAGGTGTACAATTATCCATTTATATGTACACGGCTCTTGATCATTTTCTGTACGTTTACTGAGAAGATGTAATGGGATCTCTAATGGATCATGCTCATTGATAAGGCCATTTGCTTGAAGCAAATCTGGAATCAGCACCTGCAATTTTTTAATAAGTTGCTCTGAAGTATCCGCCTCCGTTATAAGGCCAGGTACATCATCGCTAGTTGCAACCCAAACTTGTGCTTCTCCATCCCAGACAGCTTCAACGCGTATTGTTTTTAGTTTAAGCAAATTTTCCTCCAATATCAGTGAATGGGGAATGTTGCTTCAAAATTGTATTATTTAAGAGCATCCCATATACCTTCGTATTTATCAACCATTTTTTTAATGGGGCACGTTCGTGCAGAACGTGCATAAGTTCATGCTGTGTGCTGTAATGGGGGACGATGGATGAGCGCCGGGGAGCGCCGGGGTCATATTGTGCTAATCAAAGATTGACGGTCGGGGGACTTTGTCACTTAATACTCAGTAAATTCCAGTACGATTTTTTGAACCGCGAAGGCGCGAAGGACGTTAAGGTTTTTTTGGGTCACAATGTTTTTCTTAGCGTGCTTTGCGTCTTGAGCGCAGTTTACCCCGTTGAATGCCTTTATTTTTCTATTCAACTAGGGCGGGCGGTAGCTGCAACTGGGGGTCGGGCCTCAGCAAGCTGTTGATATGGTTATAAAAAGAGCTCAAAGCAGGTCGATTTTAGTGCTTATACCTCGAAAGGCCACAAATGACACTTTTTCGCCGGCCATGAACATCAATAGCCGCGTTGCTCAGGCTTGCAATAGCCATTTATAGACTTCCACATATTAAATTTCACAGCGTTATCGGTCGTCGGCGTATTACAAGACAGCATCCTCTCTCTGGCCTTGTGAAATTTCATATGTGAAAGTCTATATTCCGCGCCTTCGCGCCTTGCTCTTGATGCTCATGACTCACCGAGAAAAGCGCAATTTGTGACCTTCCGAGGTATAGAAGCCCATTTTAGGGTCAAAATGGGGATTCTAAGGAAAAACTTCCGAAGGAGATATCTAAAGATCCCGCCACGGAAAAGAAAATCTCGAATTCAGAAACAGAAGAAAGAAAAATATCATGTTTCTGCAACAGCCTTATCAACTTGATCGGCCAGATTCGAAATACAGCTCCGCCCCTTCATTACACAGAACTGGCGCACAATATATATAATTATTACCAATAGTTATATTAACTTCTTGCCAGGATGAGATCAGGGCCTTGCTGCAGCCTTGACAATTTTCGTGAGGCCCTATTTTCGTATTTGTACGTTTATTACGCTTCTTTGGCTGCTTTTGCTGCCATGTCGATATTGCGACGGAATGCCTTGTGTCCAGGTTTCAAACCAGTGGCTGATTTCCAGACCTCTATGGATTCGTCATAATGCTTCATCCGGTAGAGTATCCATGCCTTACGATCCAGATACCAGGGATTCTTGTTGTGTGATGCCCGAACCGCTGCATCGGCCTCCTTGAGCGCCTCGGTAAAGCGCCATGCATTATACAAAAGACCAGCAAAGAAGTGGCGGTACAGGGCGTTTTGCGGTTCCCATTTAATAGCCCGCTTGATATAGGTCTCGGCCTTGTAAGTTTTTTTCAGTCTCTCACAGGTCATGGCCATCCAGTAATCCGCCTCCGCGGTCTCTTTGCTTTTCAAAAAAAGCTGAAGGTGGGTCATGGCACCCTCGTAGTCCTTTTGCTCGTATAAGACCTGTGCCCAGTAGAGGTCAAGCTCGATCACTTCCGGATGTCGCTCTTTGAGCTTCTCGAACAGGACAAAGATCTCGTCGGACTTCGCAGCCCTCTTGTAATTTGTCATCAAAGATCTTATCACACTATGGCGGTCAGGGGCTATTATAATGGCGCGAAAAAAATAGTCTTCAGCCTCTTTTTTTTCGCCTCCCCGCAGCAAATATTGGCCCATTCTGAGATAGTAGCCCGTCCGGTCCGCAAACACCCCTTTCGGCATGGCCTGTTTGTATACAGAGGCGGCATCAAGCCATTTCTGCTTTTCGGCCAACCGGGAAGCCAATATGCTGGCGGCATTGTTATGAGTAAACCGATTGTCTAATGCCTGCCAGAGACCGTTATCTACTGCTTTCTCAATGCCTGGTATGTCGTTGAAGGGATTACGCCGCACATATCCCACTGTGCCAGGATTGAGGGTGATCATGGTTTCAAGTTGTCTCAAGGCTTCTTGAAGCCTTCCTGCTCTCTTGTAATACCTGGCAAGCAAGTAGCGATACTGTGTATTGTTGGGATAAAGTGAGACTGCTGTTTGGTAGTATTGTTCTGTTGAGTTTTCGCTCTTTGTTGGGTTGGCCTGAGCTTGAAGGGAGGATGACTGTGTCAGGGGTGACTTCAGGCGGGACATGGCTTCTGATGTCTGTGCCAGGGCCAGATAGGTTCGAGCATCCTTCGGGGATCCCTTTTTTGCCTCCTCGATCTCACGCCATGCCTTTTGAAGCAACATTTTCTTGATTGCCCTATCCCTGGCAGTTTTTGCGAACATTAGATAGAACTCTCCGAAGAAAAGGTGATACTCTGGGTTAGCGAGGGCATATTCGATCGCCTTTTGATAGGCAGGGATGGCGGTGTTCCAGTCTTTTCCTTTCTCGATCTCCTTTGCCTGCGCAATATAGTAGTCACCCATGAACATCCGGTAGAGATAGTAACTGCCGGTTGCAAAGAAAAGGAGAATGGCAATAGCTACAATAGTGCGGAGTGCGGAGTGCGGAGTGCGGATTTGACCCAAAGGGGAGGGGGAAGGGTAGGGTGAAATCCGTGCCATGAGCAGCCCTGCCAAGACCGTAAGGAGGATGGCATTTGCCATGGTGTGGAGATTAAAATCTGCCACACTGTGGATTGTTATGGCCAGGATGCCGGTAAGTGACCCAAGGGTTATTCCCAAGGTCAGCCGACTTTTGGTCGCCCTGATCTTTCGGATGCCAGACCAAAAGACAGCACCCACCAGCCACAGCATGATCCCGACCGTCAAGATGCCTGTTTCTGAAATAAAATGGAGAAAATCGTTGTGGGCGTGGAGAAATCTTGCATTCACGCCTGCTGGCCGGTAAGGCGTAAAGGCAACAGCAAACGTGCCCGGCCCGGTTCCGAGGAACGGATGGTCACAAATGAGGTCGATGGCGCCTGCCCAAACGGCTGTTCTGGACTGCCAGTTGGGCATATCCTGGCCGTGCGTTAGGGTCCCGAGTTTTTCTACCACAGGTGTGCTGGCCAGGATCGTTAGGACAACAACCGTTGTCACGGCAACAGCAGTGGCCATCACTGCACTGTATTTTCCCTTTGTCTTAAAAAGATAAATGATAAGCATGAGAGCAAGGGCAAAGAGCCCCGACATCCACCCGCCACGGGAAAGAGACAGTGTCAGGGCGATACATAAGGAAACAAGGGCAAAACCGCACAGCGCTTTTGCCCATCCTTTTCTTATTCCTATCAGCAGACCGATCGTTATGGGAATAGCCATCTCCATGTATCCGGCCAGGTGGTTCTTGCAGCCGAATGTGGCCACCATGGCATTATACTCTACGTCAAAGTCCCACCACGGCGGAGAAATACCCCCCAGGTATTTGATCATGCCGAACAGGGCCATAAAGCTCCCCACAATCGTGATCGTATAGGCCACACGCCGGACCTGGTCCCGCTGCTTTATGGTATTTACGATGATGAAATAGACAATGATACAATTGGCGAGTTTTATAAGGGCAACAAGACTGGAATACCATTCAACGGAAGAAAACGACGAGACAGCAGCAAGGAGAAAAAGGGCGATCAGGGGAAGATCCAGGGGTGTCCTCACCCACCGGAATTGTGCATCAAAGATGACCCGAAACACATATGCGGTGAGCATCACCAGGGTGATGAAATGGGCCACAGATATGGCCCATACCTGGACCGTACCGCGTGCAAGCGGCGTGAAGACAAGCAGTGCAATAAGGGATGTTTCGATTATGCGGTCTGTGCTTCTGGATGCGTCCATGGATGTTTGAGGGGCGGTGAGCATGGAGCATGGAGCATGGAGCAGGGAGCATGGAGCAGTTTGACCTGGACTTTGCTTTCACAGTGAATGTTAGAAATGTTAGAATGGATCTGTTCCCTTGGGAGTGCGCCATGGATATCGGGTCGTTAGTGCCTACTTCTTACTGCCTCCTTCTTACTGCCTCCTTCTTACTCTCTGCTTCCTGCCCCTTGTTTTTTCCTTTGTAGTAGTCTTTGTATTTGTAATAGTAGCCGTAATAGTATTGTTCTTCGTTTGGATCCATCCGGTTCAAGACAAATCCTAAAATTGGTGCGTTGACTTGCTTGAGTTGGTCCACGGCCCTATGAATGATCGCCCGGTTGACAGCTCCGGCACAGACCACAATAATTACACCGTCTGCAAAGGCCGAAAGGATAGAGGCATCGCTCACAGCAGTGACCGGGGGCGAATCCATGATCAATGCCTCATAGTCGAATGTATCCTTAAGCATGCTCATAAGCGTGGCCATCCGCCTTGAGCCAAGCATCTCGGACGGATTCGGGGGTATGGGGCCCGCAGGCAATACATGGAGGTTCCTGATATCTGTTTCAATGATTGAAGAGGCCACCTGCTCGTTGAGGAAGGAGTGTATCTTGAGACCGGGTAATTCACCAGTCGGGATAGTTTCCAACCGGATTGGATCGATGGTTTCCCGCTTGGACGTAAGGTGCGAGGTTTCATCAAAATCGTACTCAGCCTCTGAAAGGGTGAAGGCTTGACCAAGGGTCTCAATGAGTTGAAGCCGTATGTGATCCCTCAAATCGCCAGGGCTCACGACCCCCATGTTGAGCAGGATAAAACCAATCTCGTGTCCGGTCTGGCGTGCCCTGTTCTGGGCTACTTCGGCCTGTTCCTCGGTGATTTTGCCACTGCTGATGAGCAAAAGGGCAAGGCGCTTTTCTTCTGTCCGATTTTCCCGGATCGACGAGACCAACCTGCCCTTCTCAAAGGAGAATCGAAATGCATCGTTATTGTTCGCTATTGTGAGGACGCCAGTCTTTTGCTGAAGATCGATCAGTGTCATGAGATCGCCCAGGGTTACGGTGCCGAGGCGGCCTTTTTGCACAGGGCTATGGAAAGTTTCGCAAATAAGACTTGACAGGCCTTTTCCTGAATCTGTGGGAAACAGATCCTTGAAACTCGGAAGTCTTAGGTCACACTCAATAAGGAGAACTCTCTGGCCGGCAAAAGCCAAGGACTCTGCGAGGTTCACCGCCACGGTGGTCTTTCCCTCACCTGGGGTAGCCCCTGTAATCTGGATGACCTTTACCGGCGCACTGAACCTGGAGACAAACCCGAGGTTTATCCTGAGCCTGTTGAATGACTCTGCGAAATGGGACGTGAGGCTGAAATCCGTATGACGGGGTACTGGGGAGCGACTGACCCATTCAGATTCACAAGACGTTTTTTTGGAAAACAAAGGGATTTTCATGTCCATCTTTTTTCTTTTGAGACATCCTGAATAACGCTCAGTACAGGAAACTCAAAATCGCGCTTGATGTCGTCCGAGTTTCTCACTGTCTGGTCCAAGTATTCCAAGAAAAAGGCAAAACCTATGCCTGTCACGAGGCCGAATATGATGCCAAGGAGGATATTTCGTGCCTTCTTTGGCTTAAAGGGGCTGGTCGGCCTTGATGCCGGCTCTGCCAGCCGGATGTTTACGGCCTCGATACTCTTGGATATCATGGACTCCTTGACCTTGCTGGTCATCATGTTGTGGAGTTCTTTATTTGTGTTAACCTCTCTTTCCAGGATGGCGTACCTGGCCTCCTTCTTATTGGTCTCAAGGGCATCTTCTTCATACTGTGCTAACGCCTTCTGAAGGGCCTTTTCCCTGGCTACCAGGACGGAATACTCTGAACGCAGGCTCAGTAGCACTTTTTGAAGCTCTGTGCGAAACCGAGTCCCGATCTGTTCTAACTTGGTAGTAATCTCAACTATCTTGGGATGCTTGTTTTTATATACCATTTGGTTTTTCTTCAGTTCAATAGAAAGGAGGGTCTGTTGCTGGTAAAGTGAGGACAATAAATCGTTCCTGGCAAATGCAGGCGGAAACTCGACGATTTTACTGCTGGCAAGCAGCTTTTTCAATTCTGCTATCCTGGCTCCCACGTCCACTCGATTGGCCCTTGTGATGCCGTATGTGGTGTTTATTTCCTGGATCTTCTGGCTATGCACCTTCTGCTTGCCGGTGATGGAAAATATTTTTTCCTGTTCCTTGAAGGCCAAGAACCTGGCTTCGGATTCTTCCAGTTTTTGTTTCATTTTTCCCATCTCGTCAGCCAGCCACGACAGTATCCTTTGTGTTGCCTCGAGGCGCAGATCCATGTTGTATTCAATATAGGCCCGGCAGACTGCGTTGGCGATGGCCTGGGCCATTGCAGGGTCCTCTTCCTGCACGCTGACCAGCACCAAACGGGTGTCCCGGACCTCTTCGATGTTGATTTTCGGGCCGAGTGTGGCTTCTGCCACGCGGTCAAGTGCATCCACCGGATCGATTATTCCATGTTCTCCTGCCTGCTCAGATGGTTCGCCCCGGAAGATAAGCGTTACTTTTTTCAGATTCTTCTTAATATTGCCTATGAACTCGGCCAGCATACCGGGCGACGATTCCTCACCAACCCTGTCTTTCAGGTTTAGGACCTCATAGACCTTGGAGAGAACCGGACGGCACTTGATGAGCTCGAGGTTTGTTTTGAAGGTGAGACCTTCCGACATGTAAGACTGATAATCGAGATCCTTTCCAGTGAGGGGGGATTTACTCGCCTCCCTGTCAATAATGATCTTGGCGGTGGCCTTGTAGATGGGGGTCATGGTAAAACTGGATATTGTGACCTGGGCAACCACAATGATAAGGAACGCCAGGACAATCCACTTGCGCTTCATGATAATGTGAAGGTAGTCGGAAACATGGACATTAGGGCTCGTGTCTTGGAGAGGTTTTTCCATAGGTAGTAAAGTGAGCTAAAATGTCTAAAGTGAGCTAAAGTGTCTAAAGTGAACTAAAGTGATTTTTGTCTTTAACGCTATGCTCCCTGCTCCCTGCCCTATGCCCCCTGCTCCCTGCTCCCTGCTCCTTGCTCCCTGCTCAATTCACAGCCATGATTTGGGTACGAACACCCGGTCGCCGGGCTTCAAGACGACATCGTCGGCCTTACCCTTCCTGACGTCGTTCAGGTTGATCTCAACAATCGTCTTTTTGCCATCGTAAATACGGCTTATGGTGGCCCGGTTGGGGGCGGCAAACTTGGCAACCCCCCCTGCAAGGAGACAGGCATTGAGGGCCGTGATCCCATCCTGGAATTCATAGATACCAGGTTTCTTCACGTATCCCATGACATATATTTTGGACTGGGCAATGTCTACAAACGCCCTTGGGGGAATATAGACCACGTCATCGGGCTGCAGCTTCACGTTAGCGGTGAGATCTCCCTTTTCCAGCAGTCTTTGAAGGTCCACGAGGATAGGGTCTTTTTTCTCAAACAGGTCATTGATCTTGCCCCCGGAGGCAATATCCTCGTACGCCCCCCGAAGCACAAATGCCTTTTTGCCCCTCTTTGCCGTGGCACCGCCAGACTTGGATATCAATTCAATCAAAGTGGTGTTTTCCTGCTCCATGCCGTAAGGCCCGGGTTTCTTTACCTCTCCAAGGATATAGACCCGTTTGCTCCGGTAATCGACGACCGACAAGATAACCTGAGGATCAACAAAATAATCAGCCTCCAGGCCTGCGGTAATTTCATGTGTCAGTTGGTCAACGCTCAAGCCATCGGCCCTGATCTTGCCCAGAAAAGGGAGCGTCACTGTCCCGTCCTCGGAAATGGTCAGCGTGATAGTCCCTCCACTCTGATTCTCTCCTCCGGCATAGAGAAGAAAGGAGAGCCTGTCGCCAATACCCAAAATATATTTTCCCTTTTGAGGAAATGCCGCTCCTGCCCAACAGATTATGACAAGGATTAAGACGGAGATGGTGAATAGTATTGGGGGTTGGGGATTGCGAAGTGCGGAGTTGATCTGCACATCTTTTTGGCATAAATTCATATGGTTATCAGAGCTATTCATCCCCGAATTCTGAAGATATTTTTCTGAAAAGCCACAGGTGGTATATTTTCGACTACTGTCTCTTGGCGGTGCTGTATTCAAATTCTATGTTTCCGAAAACCCTGTTTTCAGTATAGCTTTCGCCGTCGCTATTGGAATCTCGGTCTGTGTACTCATAAGAGAGTCCGGCAGACACCCAATCAGCGATCCAATATTTGATGCCAAAATAGGCATCCCAGATCTTGTCTTTTCGCAGCTCTGAGCTTCCCTTATATGTCAGGGTCGTAAAATAGTCGTTTTCCTGGTAATAACCGCCCAATTTGCACCGCATCTTCTCAAGGAAGGTGTGTTCCGCATGCACGGTGAGCCTGTGGGCATCGAAGTAGGTGGTACCCTTTGAAAAGTCGTTAAGGTTCCTCCTAAAACTCAGAAAGAGCCTGCTCACATCTGACTCCCCTGTCAGGGCCAGCCGGTACACAAAACCGTTCCAGTCCTCGACGTAGTACTGGGATTGGGGCTCAACCGACCTGAATCTCCGGTCGAGATACCCGGCTCCGATTTCGCACCCAAGATAATCGCTGAGTTCCCGCCTGAATATGAGCATGGTCTGGCTGGAGTTGTAGTCCGGGGTGTGGGGATATCGCCTCCACCAGTATTGCTCTTCCACCTCGATGGAAGTTCGATCATCAAGATGGTACCGGAGCGTAAAATAGCCCCGGTCTTCATGCGAGTCTTCGGACACCTCGTAGTTATACACTTCGTTCTGATAGCCGAGGATGGCCCTAAACTTTTCTGCAAAATCATAGGTCAGAAAGGGCTTCACCTGATTAATACTATACATTTCCCTGTCTGATGCACCCTTAAGGTATTCGTCATAGGCCCCGGGCTCCCTGGTCTTACGGTACCTTTCTTCAAGAGTCAACTTGAGCCGCTCAAAGAACGTGGTTTCTCCTGTAAAATTCAAATTGTGTCCAATATAATTGTCGTCAGAGGTGTCGACCTTGCGGCTATCCTTATCCTTGGTATAATAATGACCTGAGTAAAAGTTGAAGATAGGTGAATAGGCAAAGAAGACGGAACTCTGGTCCGTCCAGGCCCTCGCATTGATGCAGGGTCTTATGATGGTTGTGAATACCGCTATTTCGTCTGTTTCACTCCTGTAGAAGTTATCACTGTATTCTTCACCTGCGCCGAGTGAAAGCGTGATATCGTTTTCAGCAAAGGCAAAAGGGACAAAGGAGATT
>JAUVJO010000420.1 GCA_030592345.1 Deltaproteobacteria bacterium | reverse complement strand
TGTTTTTCTTCCCTTCCATGGTAATGGCTACGGAAAGAGTGGTGTTGAAGAGTGCGAGGCAGGCATCCACTTACTATGCCTTTGCCGTGGGACAGGCCAATGCCATTATGGCCGGGACACCTGATGTCGAGGTCACAGTAGAGGATAGCCCGGGATCAATGGTGAATGTGAAAGAAAGCCGGAATCGAACGAATTTCCTTTTTACTTCACCTCCGATCTTGATATCAGCGGCCGTGAAGGCAAAGGGGAAGTTTAAAGAAGGGGGATATGATAATATCCGCTCCTTGTGGCCTATCCCAGGTCTCGTTATGCACTGGGCCGTCCGGGAAGACAGCGGAGTTAAAAAGCTCCGCGATCTGGTCGGCAAGAGATTTATTCCGGGAGGCGCCGGGAGTGCAGGAGCCAGGTTCACGAAGCAGGTCTTCGATGTCATCGGCATCAAGGAAAAAGTCACACTCCTTGAAGTGGATCTCAGCGAAGGGGTTCAGGCGGTCAAAAACCGTAGAGCTGTTGGTTTTTCTACTGCCAGCTCAGCTCCAGCGTCATTGGTGTCAGAGATTTCGGCTACAACAACTATCCGGTTACTTGAGCTCAAGGATGCGGACTACCAGGGAGTTTCGAAAAAATTCGCTCGATATGTCATTCCTGCCGGCACGTATAAGGGAGTTGATTATGATGTAAGGACCATAAGCCTGCTTGTGGGTACATATACGACGACAAATCTGTCTGATGATGTGGCCTATAAGGTCACAAAGGCATTCTGGGAAAACAGGAAGGTGTGGGAGAAATCTCATCCGGCCATGAAACTGGTTAAGATGGAGGGTCTGAACCAACTGGCGGCGAAGGTGCATCCTGGTGCTTTGCGGTATTATAATGAAATCGGCTTCAAAGTTTCTGAGTCTCTAAAGTAGCCGAAAGGGTTCAAATCATCAGGGGAAAAGGACCTCCCCCAAGCAAGGGGTTACTCTTTTTCCCTGTTTCACTCTATCATGGGAAATCTGGGCCTCTGGACCCTGATCCTTTACTATTAAACGAGAAGTAGGTGTTAACAGGTTCAGGAGTTCAGAAATTCAGGATTATTCTTCTTTTGTTAACCCCCACTCACCCCGAGCCTTGAATCGCTGCACCATTGAACCCGGGAACAGTTGCAAGGAGAATCAGTGTTTTCGCAGATAGTCCAAAAGTTTATTCTGGTTGTTTCGATCATTTTCGCTGCCTATCAGCTTATTTTACCAGTCTATGCCTTTATGCCCAACATGAAAGAGCGGGCAATCCATTTGGCCCTGGCCTTGATATTGATCTTTTTGGGCGGGTCTGCGAAGCGAAGCGAAGTACGCTGGCTATTGGATATTGTTCTCACCTTTCTTGGTGTAGGATTCTGTTTGTATGTTTTCTTCCAATACCCTAATATCATTGAACAATACGGGGTAGCTTCAGGCCCGTTTCAGGTAATAAGTGGACTTCTCCTGGTGCTGATCATACTTGAAGCAGCAAGGAGAATGGTCCGACCTGCACTTCCAATCATTGCGTTAATATTCCTGCTTTATGCCATTTTCGGTCATCTCATCCCCGGGCAATTTGGCCACCCAAAATACAGTCTGACAACAATAGGCAGCATGCTGTATGTCACGACCGGGGGAATTTGGGGACAACTACTGGGCGTTAGCGCCAATATTATCGCTATTTTTGTTTTTCTGGGTGCACTTATCGTCTACACCGGAGGAGGCACGGGGTTCATGAGGATCTCTGTGCGTCTGGCAGGACGTTATTCCGGGGGGCCGGCAAAAGTGGCCACTGTCTCCAGCGCTCTTTTTGGTTCTATTTCCGGAAGCGCCAGCGCCAATGTTGCGTCTACCGGCGCCTTTACCATACCCATGATGAAACGGCTGGGTTATAAGCCCGCCCTAGCTGCTGCAGTGGAAGCCGTTGCCAGCACAGGCGGACAGATCATGCCTCCGATCATGGGTGCGGGCGCATTTGTTATGGCTGAGTTGGTACAGACCCCTTATCTAAAAATCGCTCTTAGCGCTACTCTGCCAGCGATTCTTTACTTTTTTGCAGTCGGAATGGGAATCCATTTTTATTCCCGGAGAGAAGG
The DNA here is from genome assembly GCA_030592345.1 of Deltaproteobacteria bacterium. Lineage (GTDB taxonomy): Bacteria > Desulfobacterota > Desulfobacteria > Desulfobacterales. Next base: position 132 of record JAUVJO010000420.1, on the reverse strand, counting down.
CTATCGCGGGATGTCGGCCCATGAGATTCCAAACTGGGGCGAAACTCTTAAGGTGAGCGGCTTTTTTTTGATTCCCTTCATAATACTGGCCTATTGGTTATTCAGAGGCTATACACCTCAATATGCCGCGTT
>JAUVJO010000317.1 GCA_030592345.1 Deltaproteobacteria bacterium | reverse complement strand
GGAATATTCAATATTCAAGATGTGACCCTGTTTTTTCCTTATCGATATCTCAAACGATTAACCTTCTTAGTCAACATAGTCAATGACATCCCCAATTAGCCCCATCGTGTTTAAAGCCCCGGGTCTACCCGACGGCAGGAGAGCTTACCTCCAACTGCATAGCCAGCTCTCTGAGAGACATGCCCTACTCTTTTACAGCCCAATATCATAAATTATTTTCCTTTATCCACATAACTTACTTTTTTACCAGCGTCCCCATACCACATACAAGAGAGCAAAAGAGAATCACTGTGAATTACTTACTTATTTAGGATGTCTCCCTTTACGTCCCCCTTTAACTCTACGATAGGGCTATAAGCCTTGGTTTTTGTAATTCCTGGCCAGTTCAGAGTATCCTTTAAATCCCTCTTCTACCCACCATAACTGCTTCTTTGTGGGCTGTCCTTTAATTTTTCCGGGGGAACCTACCACAAATGAATTATCAGGAATTTTCATCCCCTGCATTACAAGGCATCCTGCCCCAATGATACAGAAACTACCGATTTCAGCATCATGGAGGATTGTGGCATTCATGCCAATGAGGACATTGTTTCTTATTTTACGCCCGTTCATGGTAGCACCATGTCCGAAAAGCACCCTGTCTCCTATGGAAACATCGCCATCAGGCGAGGATGGTGTCCCTGAATGAATGACACAATTATCTTCAATATTGGTATTTCTGCCTATTTTTATGCTGCCAAAATCACCCCTGATCACCGCACCCGGGAATACGTTGGAGTCCTCACCAATTTCCACGTCTCCAACCACATAGGCCGCCTCGCTGACAAAAGCTGATTCCGCTATTCTGGGCGTATTACCATTAAATTTCCTTATCATTTTATTTGACCTCGTCGACTGCCGTTATTATAGATTTGCTGTGCTGTTGTCAAGTCTGGTGTCTGTGTAAAGCCCACAAAGGCCTTCATTTAGTATTTCCCGGAACGATTACTGGATCAACAGGAGTTAAGCGTAGTGTTACCCTTTATTGTTGAAAATTTTACAAATGGACGTGCCCTTATTCCAAAAATGTCTTATGTCAACGGTTTGTTGCCCAAACCTGAATTTGAAAATAATCTTGTTCTGCATTGAAGTCTGCAGGTAGTAAAATAGGCAGCTTAGACCTCAGTGCCCTTTCAAATTACGTTGGAAAATGCCCTTAAATGGGTGACTCCCAAATTCCTTTAACACGCTCGCAGGTAACCGTTCTCGCCGGACAGACTCGCTTCCTTCATTGCCAGGTACTCGTCAAAGTCCATCATCACGTCGATGATGCCGTCCAGAGTGATTTCGACAACCCTGTTTGCCAAGGTGGACACAAACTGATGGTCATAGGAGGCAAAGAGCACCACCTCCGGAAAAGCCATCAGAGCGTTATTTAAAGAAGTGATTGACTCAAGGTCGAGATGGTTGGTGGGCTCATCGAGAATGAGGGCGTTGGCGTCGGAGAGCATCATCTTGGATAGCATGCAGCGCACCCGTTCGCCACCGGAGAGGACAGAGGTCTTTTTCATCGCTTCCTCTCCGGAAAAAAGCATTTTGCCCAGGAACCCCCGGACAAAACTCTCATTCTCCTTGGGAGGTGCAAACTGGCGCAGCCAGCCGATAAGATCAAGTTCCTCATTATTGAAATACGCATTATTTTCTTTCGGGAAATAGGCATTGTTGATGGTCACCCCCCAGCGGAAGCTGCCTTTGTCCGGCGCAAGCTCCCCGGTCAGAATCTGGAACAAAGTGGTTTTTGCAAGGCTGTTAGCCCCGACAAACGCGATCTTGTCGCCCTTATTGACAGTGAGGGTGAGATCCTCAAACATGGAAACCCCGTCGATCTTTTTGGAAAGACCGTTAATCTCCAGAATGACGTCACCACAGGGCCGTTCCGGCTTGAAGACGATGTAGGGATATTTTCGGGAGGAAATCGGCATGTTCTCGATGGTGAGTTTCTCAAGCAGCTTCTTCCGTGAGGTGGCCTGCCTGGCCTTGGAGGCGTTGGAACTGAAGCGCTGGATGAATTCCTTGAGCTGCTCCGCCTTGGCCTTGGCCTTCTTGATATCGGTATTTTTCTGGCGGAAATGGAGCTGGCCGGCCTCATACCAGAAGTCATAGTTTCCGATATAGACCTGGATTTTGCCATAATCGATATCCGCCATATGAGTGCAGACCTGGTTCAGGAAATGGCGGTCATGGGAGACGATGATCACTGTGTTCTGGAAGCGGGAGAGAAAATTCTCCAGCCAGGTGATGGTCTTCAGGTCGAGCTGGTTGGTGGGCTCGTCCAAAAGCAGGATATCCGGGTTGCCGAACAGGGCCTGGGCCAGCAGCACCCGCACCTTGTCGCTGCCGTCAAGCTCCTTCATCTTTTTTTGACGCATCTCTTCAGGGATGCCGAGCCCGTTTAACAGCACAGCGGCCTCTGCCTCTGCCTCATAGCCGTTCATTTCACCGAACTTGGCTTCAAGTTCTCCGGAACGGAGGCCGTCTTCCTCGGTAAAATCAGCCTTGGAATAGAGGGCCTCACGCTCGACCATCACCTTGTAGAGCTTCTTATGGCCCCTGATCACGGTATTGAAAACAGTGTACTCGTCAAAGGCGAACTGGTCCTGGTTGAGCATCGCGATGCGCTGTCCTCGCCCCCTGGTAACCTCGCCCCGATCAGGCTCAAGCTGACCTGCCAGAATTTTCAGAAAGGTGGTTTTTCCGGCGCCGTTCGCCCCGATCAGGCCGTAGCAGTTGCCAGGAGTAAACTTGATATTGACGTCCTGGAAGATGACCCTCTTGCCATAGGAGAGAGCAACATTGGATACAGTTATCATGGTCGTGTCCTCAAAATAAAAGCCACAAGGAGACTCCCCGTGGCATAGCGTATTTTCGGTTAGGAAAAGTCCCGACAAGTCGGGGTTAATCTTCTTGAAAAAAATGGTCTTCCTTTTCCCCGGCAGGATTGTTCTCTTTCTCCAGCTTGGGCTTTTCACATGAATCGTTTGGTGTGGCCAAGACTTTCTCCTTATTCATGCTTCGTGTTCAGCGTAAAAGACACTGCGGTAAAAAAAAGATCCCGCGGAGTGCGGGATCTTTGCAATAATCGATATCAGTTCTTACTGTTGGACAACATTCTCTGCTGCCGGTCCTTTGGCGCCGTCGACCACATCGAAGGTCACCCGCGCGCCTTCCTGCAGGGATTTGAAGCCCTGGGCCTGAATTGCGGAATGATGCACGAATACATCCTTGCCGCTATCCTGCTCAATAAAACCAAAACCTTTTGAATCGTTAAACCACTTTACTGTACCTTCAGCCATCTTATTCTACTCCTTTGTTATGGGTTCCTCATGGGAACCACGTTGTTATTGAGCCAAGACATCATTTGATACCTCGACTGGAAGTCTGGGTGTCCAGACAACACAGGCTATCGTTTCACAGGCTTGCTTATGCCAAAATTGAAGATGGTGTGACACCGATTTCCGGCATAAAGCTTCATGCTGTTTCTCCGGTTTAAGTGATCAGCAGAAACTTCGTCGGCAACGACCGATGTTTGGCAAACAAAGAGGTTAACGAGGACAACCTGAAGGAAAGCTCACTTCTACTAAACTTAATGGATCTTTTCTTAATATAATGCATTTTACAGATTATGCAATAAAATAAAAGTTGACAGCCAAACCCGGAGCATAGCAGTCGGGAAATCGCACTGGCTTTTGGATGATTGCATACTCTATAGGGGGTCTAAGCCCTCAAACAGCCCTCCTTTTAGGATTTTATCGGCATATATCAATTGGTTAATTTGGTCCGACAAGGCCCCATATCTCTTCAATATGTTATTTTGGTGCGACCCCATTCTCTATTCATTTACTATTTTTGCTCCGCAGGACCGAAGGAGCGGATGAAAAGATCGTGGAGGGCCTGCCGGCCGTCATCGGAGAGGTAGCGGGTTCCGGTGCCGGCAAAAGTATCTGAAGTAATCGCCGGTGTGTTCTCAACCCATTGGCTGTCCTCCCAGGAAAACCACCCCTTTCGTTCCTGATCATAGACGCTCAGCGGCCGATTAAATAGTTTCGCCAACTCGACCCCCCAGCCGGTTC
>JAUVJO010000123.1 GCA_030592345.1 Deltaproteobacteria bacterium | reverse complement strand
GCGCTTTTCTCGGTGAGACATGAGCATCAAGAGCAAGGCGCGAAGGCGCGGAATAGCTGGCTATTGCAAGCCTGAGCAACGCGGCTATTGATGTTCATGGCCGGCGAAAAAGTGTCATTTGTGGCCTTTCGAGGTACATATTGTTCAGTGCTGAAAATCTATAGTATTATTCAGTGCTGTTCTCAAGGAGATTCTTGAAAGGAGGCGTGATTATCTTAACTTCGATGGCCTTCGCAAAAGGTGCGGTTGGGAGGTTTTTGTGCTGTTTCAAAAAACGGTCCTATTGCTGCTTGAATTTCAGACGGACTTAAGGTATGTTTAAATTTTACGGCTACGGGAAATTTTCGAGCTCAATATGGAGTCCAATGATGGCAAATAGCATGCGATTTCTTTTGTACAACATTCGATATGCAGCAGGAATCGGGAGACAGTTCCACTTTCCGGTGCCATATAGCGGTTATTTAAAGAACACCAACGGAAATCTGAAAAAGATTGTCGGCTTTATAAAATCTGTGAATCCGGATATTATCGGATTGATCGAGGTGGACAGCGGGTCCTTTCGCTCGGAGAAAAGTAACCAGGCGGAAGCCATCGCCTGGGAAATGGAACACTTTCACGTCTATCAATCAAAATATTCCATAACGTCAATGGCCCAGAAAGTGCCGGTAGTTAACAAACAGGGCAACGCGATTCTGACCAACCGGGATATAAAATCTGAGAAATTTCATTATTTTGGTAAAGGCATCAAGCGACTCGTGATTGAGCTGGAGCTGGAGGACCTATCGGTTTTCCTGGTACACCTGTCAATAAAATACCGCCATCGTCAGTACCAGCTTCAAGATCTTTACGCGATGGTCAAAAATGTGAACAAACCGGTGATTGTTGCCGGGGATTTCAACGTTTTTTGGGGTGATCGCGAGCTAGAACTATTTTTAGCAGCCACAGGTTTAAAAAATGCCAACAGCGTCCGGCACCCTTCCCACCCCAGCCGGTCTCCGCGTCGACAGCTCGATTACATTCTCCACAGCCCCCAAATCCGCATCACAGGTTTTCAGATCCCCCACGTCAAATTATCCGATCATGTCCCCCTGATTTGTGATTTTCATGTGGAAAATGCAAAATGCAGAGCTAAAGTTCGACCAAGGCAAATAGACACCTGAACCACAAGGAGCTTAGGTCTCATGAAAAAAGACGTTTCTAAAAGACTTTTTGCCAAGGCTCGAAAGGTCATTCCGGGTGGCGTGAACAGCCCTGTTCGTGCCTGCCGCTCGGTTGGTATGGATCCTCTGTTTATCCAGAGAGCCGAAGGCTCCAGGGTCTTCGACGCCGATGGCAATGCCTACATTGACTATGTGGGCTCGTGGGGACCCATGATTTTGGGTCATCGACACCCTGAGGTGATCTCGGCCATTAAGAGTGTCCTGGTACGAGGGACCAGTTTTGGGGCACCCACTGATCTCGAGGTGGAACTGGCCGAGATGGTCATTCAAGCCGTTCCGTCAGTGGAGATGGTCCGGATGGTAAACTCCGGCACAGAGGCCACCATGAGCGCGGTTCGCCTGGCAAGGGGAGTGACAGGTCGTGACCTGGTTATAAAGTTTGATGGCTGCTATCATGGCCACGGCGATACCTTCCTGGTGCAGGCAGGCTCTGGAGTAGCTACATTGGGTATACCGGGGAGCCCGGGTGTTCCCGAGGCGTGCGTAAAAAATACCCTGTCGCTTCCGTACAACGATGAAAAGCGGTTGAGGGAGGTATTTTCCGAAAAGGGTGCTGCCATTGCCGCGGTCATTGTAGAGCCTGTGGCTGGTAACATGGGCCTGGTGCCACCCAACGCCGGGTTTTTAGAGACCGTTAGGGAAGTGACCCAAAACCACGGGTCCATCCTCATATTTGACGAGGTTATGACAGGTTTTCGTGTGGATTATGGTGGTGCCCAGACATTATACGGGATTATCCCGGATCTTACTTGCCTGGGCAAGGTGATCGGGGGTGGCCTTCCGGTTGGTGCCTATGGCGGAAAGGCGGATATAATGAGCAACATCGCCCCTGAAGGGCCTGTTTACCAGGCCGGGACCTTGTCTGGGAACCCTGTGGCCATGGCAGCAGGTATTGCGACGCTTAAGTGTTTGAAACAACTCGGATTTTATGAGACCCTTGATGCAACGTCGGCCATGTTGGCAGCAGGGCTGGAAGAGGCTGCCAGTAAGACAGGCATTGCCGTGGTGACAAACCGGGTCGGCTCAATGTTGGGGCTCTTTTTCACAGACCAGCCTGTTTCGAACTTCAGCAAAGCCCAGACAAGTGATGTTGCCTTGTTTGCCAGATATTACAATGGGATGCTGGACCACGGGATCTATCTGGCCCCATCTCAATATGAGGCGGCTTTCGTGTCCGCTGCCCACAGCGAAGCAGATATCGAGCTGACCATCCAGGGAGCCAGAAAGGTTTTTGAGGCTTTGAGAATTTAAGCATTGACTTGAAGGACGTCGTGTGGTAGATAGCGCTCGGTTTTCTAAAAGGCCTTGGTTTGTTTTAGGGCGGTCTTTTGGATCAGCGCTCTTTGTCATGAAAGAAGAAACCAAGAAGCTGTTTAATGAGCTATGGTATTACAGCAGCCTAAGTTTCTCGGTGGCTCTGTCCATAGTAATCGGGTTGGCCATCGGCTACTGGCTCGACATGCGGGTATTTGGCACCTCTCCGTGGTTTACCCTGATTTTTCTTGGTTTAGGCGTCGTTGCCGGATTTCGCAACATATACCTGGCCATCAAAAAGAGCCAGAAACTGTAACAGGAAACGTCAGGCTGTGCGCATAGAGAGGAGGCTGCTCAGATTTATTACGATTACCAACTGGGTCCTTTTGGGTGTCGTAACTGTGAGCGGCTTTATCCTGGCATCTATGCATTTTGCATTGGGGATCCTGGCGGGCGGACTAATTGTCACGATTAACTTTCATCTTTTGTATCGGTCTCTTAGGCAAGCCCTCACACCACAACATCTTTCCAATACGAGGGTAGTCTTAGGGAAATATTATATCCGATTCGTGGCCAGCGCTGTCATCATATTTGTGTTGATAGCAAATCATTACGTAGATCCTTTGGGTCTTGTGATCGGCCTTTCAGTGGTGGTCACAGGCATTTTCATTGCAACGCTTAACGAAATAAGAAAAATTATTTTCTAGGGAGGCGGCGTGATATGGAACATCCAATTTTCTTTCTGCAACAGTTGTTTGACCTGTTTGGTCCTAAAGCGGCACATTTTGCCCACCAAAATATCCACGTGATTTATTCGTGGCTTGTAATGCTTTTGCTAATAGTGCTTGCGCTCCTTGCTACTAAGGGGATCAGCATGATTCCCACCAAGGGGCAAAACATCTTCGAGATTATTATAGGCGGGATGGAGGAGTTCATCGTGGATATTACCGGCGAGGAGGGCCGCCGCTTCTTTCCTCTTCTTGCCACGGTGTTCATCTATATTTTTGCCTGCAATCTCTTGGGCCTGATCCCGGGGTTCTTTCCGCCCACTGCCAAGATAGATACAACGCTGTCCTGCGCCCTTGTGGTAGTTCCTTTTACGCACGTTATTGGTGTCATGTACCACGGTCCCAAATACATCAAGCACTTCCTGGGGCCGATATGGTGGATGGCGCCCATTATACTTCCGATTGAACTGATCGGCCACACCGCCCGAGTCCTTTCGCTCACCATCCGTCTTTTTGGAAACATGGCGGGCCATGAGCTGGTTTTGGGTATTCTCTTTCTGCTGGCCGGTGCCTTCTTTGCCCCTTTGCCCATCATGACCTTGGGTATCTTTGTAAGCTTGGTTCAGGCATTTGTGTTCTTCTTGCTTTCCACAATGTATTTTGCCGGTGCAATTGAACACGCCCACTAATAATAAAAAACAGTGTAATGGAAGAAGCCCGTTTGGTAATAAAATCTTTAAGTAAAGGAGGGAAGAGTCAATGTTTAAGAAACTGTCATTTTCAACCCTGGGGTCGGCATTTGTTCTGTTGGCCTTTGGCACAGTGGCCTATGCTGCTGAAGCAGGTGGTGGTGAGCTGGCCATCGCCGGTCTGAGGTACTTCACGGTATCCGTTTTTGCCGCAGGTTTTGGTATCGCGATCGCGGCATTCGGAGGCAGCCTTGGTCAAGGCATGGCAATCAAGAATGCGGTTGAAGGGATTGCCAGGAATCCGGAGTCCTCGGGTAAAGTGACCGTGACCTTGCTGATTGGTTTGGCCATGGTCGAGTCACTGGTTATTTATACCCTGGTTATTGCCCTGATTATGATCTACGCGCATCCGCAGTCTGCAGCGATTGCAGAGCTGTTTGCAAAAGTGGTTTAGTAGTTTTAAGTAATTAGGAAAACACGACAGGACTTCCACCGCCTGTAACTGTGACGGGTGGGAGTCCTGTTTGTCTTTTGAGTTATAGACTTTCACATATTAAATTTCACAAGGCCAGAGGGAGGAGGCTGTATTGTAATACGCCGACGACCGATAACGCGGTGAAATTTAATATGTGAAAGTCTATAGGTCATTCTTCTTCCAGCTACCCCACATCATAACAATTAAAATATTCCAGCAATTTCGTGCTAACAAGCTTTCCCATGAAGTCTGTCAATGTACCTGCCATCACGATTACCCGCGTATCACGCTATGCCCGGAATCTTGCGCTATTAGATGAAAAAGGGGTGGAGATTGTCTCTTCAGCCCGCCTGGCCGATATTTGCGGGGTCAATCCTGCCCAAATACGCAAGGACCTGGCCTACTTTGGCCAATTCGGAATTAGAGGTGTCGGTTATTACGTAAAGGAGCTACTTAACGAGACTCAAAAGATTCTTGGGACGGACAAAAGATGGCACTTGGGCCTGGTGGGTGTGGGGAATCTCGGCCGGGCCCTCCTCAGGCATGCCCAGTTCATAAACGAGGGGTACACCTATGTGGCCGCATTCGACAAAAAACCGAAAAGAATCGGAACAAGAATCGGTGATATAGAAGTTGCACCCTGGGAAGCCATAAATCGTCTGATCAAAGACAAGGGCGCAGAAGTTGGCGTGATTACCGTGATGCCCGAACAGGCTCAAGATGCTGCGGACATGCTGGTTAGCTCTGGGGTCTGCGGCATCTTGAATTTTGCACCGATCCAGCTCAAGTGTCCGGCCCACGTCTTTGTCGAAAACGTGGACTTTACTCTCAAGTTAGATCTGCTTTGTTATCGACTCAACTCTGACACGTCACAGGGCCACCGAAAACGCACGAAATAAATAAGGTTGGCCAGTTGGCCGGTTGAGCCCGTTGGTCTAAAAAACCGTAGAACCGGCCAACGGGCTCAACCGGCAAACCGGCTACTATATAGAGTTTCACATATTAAATTTCACAAGGCCAGAGGCAGGAGGCTGTATTGTAATACGCCGACGACCGATAACGCTGTGAAATTTAATATGTGAAACTCTATAGGACCTTCCTGAGGAACCTGCCGGTATGAGAATCTGCAAGCTGTGCGATCTCTTCCGGCCTGCCGCACCCCACGACCTGCCCTCCCTGGTCTCCGCCTTCCGGACCAAGGTCGATCACGTAATCGGCAGATTTGATCACATCCATATTGTGCTCGATGACAACAATCGTATTGCCTGCGTCTGCCAGCCGGTTGAGTACATCCAGGAGTTTTTGGATATCGGCAAAATGAAGCCCTGTGGTCGGCTCATCCAGGACGTAGACCGTTCCACCTGTGCCTCGCCTGCTCAGCTCTTTTGATAACTTGAGGCGCTGGGCCTCACCGCCGGAAAGGGTGGTAGCCGGTTGCCCCAGGTGAATGTAACCGAGGCCTACGTCGATCATGGTCTTGAGTTTTTCCCTTATGTTATGGAGCTTGTAAAAAAAATCAAGGGCTTGGTTTACCGTCATGTCCAGCACATCAGAGATGTTTTTGCCCTTGTATTTCACCTCAAGGGTTTCCCTGTTGTAACGCTTGCCACGACACACATCGCACGTGACATAGACATCCGGCAGAAAATGCATCTCAATCTTGATGATCCCGTCCCCACGACACACCTCGCACCGTCCTCCTTTTACGTTGAAGCTAAACCGTCCGGGTTTGTATCCTCGGATCCTGGCATCGGGCGTTGTAGCAAACAGATCCCGTATGTGCGTTAACACTCCCGTATAGGTTGCGGGATTTGAGCGCGGGGTGCGTCCAATGGGAGACTGGTCTATGTGGACAACACTATCGACCTTTTCAAGACCGGTGAGTCGGCTGTATTTGCCCGCACCTTTTCTGGAACGATAGAATCGCCGAGCCAAAGCCCGGTAGAGCGTTTCAATGACCAAGGTCGATTTGCCTGATCCCGACACCCCTGTGACACACACAAGGCATCCCAGAGGAAACTGAACCCTGATACCCTTAAGGTTGTTTTGACGCGCCCCTTCCAGGGTCAGACAGCCGTTTGTCAACGGTCGAGGGTTTGTGGGAACGGGTATGACCTTGCGACCGGACAGATACTGGCCTGTGATCGACGTCTCGTGCTGAAGGAGCGCTTCAGGGTGCCCACTGAACACAAGGTGCCCCCCTCGGACACCGGCCCCAGGCCCCATGTCGATGACATGGTCAGCCGAAAGGATGGTTTCCGGATCATGTTCCACCACAATGACCGTGTTTCCCAGATCACGCATCTGCTGAAGCGTGCTCAAAAGCCTTTGATTGTCCCTCTGGTGAAGTCCGATACTCGGTTCGTCCAGCACGTATAGGATGCCGGTCAGCTTGGAACTGATCTGGGTTGCGAGTCGAATACGCTGCCATTCCCCTGATGAAAGCGTAGCAGATGCGCGGTCAAGGGTGAGATATTCCAATCCTACCCTGGTCAAAAAAACGAGCCTTTCGCCAATCTCTTTCAAGATCCGGTTTGCAATCGTGCTTTCTCGCTGGCCGAGCTGAAGGGAATGAAAAAATTTCAGAAGTTCACTAATTGAACGTCTGCTCACCTCATGGATGGACGCACCACCGACTTTTACTGCAAGGCTTTCTGGCCTGAGACGTGCTCCATGGCAACTGGGACAAGGCCGCACGTTCATAAATCGTTCAATGTTTTCTCTGACATGGGGTGACGTGGTTTCTTTATAACGTCGCTTTAGGCTCGGGATGACCCCTTCAAATGGCCTGGTGTAAGCATAGCGCCTGCCGCCCCGCTCCAGGTAAAAGTCAATAGGCTCTCCCTTGGAGCCATAAAGCAACAAATCCTTAAGGGGTTCGGGGAAGTTCTTAAAAGGCCGATACATGTCCACTCGATACCGGCTGGTGATAGCATCCAATACCTGAAAGAAGTAGACCGAATGACGATTTTCCCACGGGGCGATCGCGCCGTCGCGCAAAGAGAGCTCAGGGTTTGGAACGACAAAGTCAGGATCAAAGACCATCATAGAACCGAGCCCGTCGCACGCGGGGCATGCACCGTAAGGGCTGTTAAAGGAAAAGTTGGCTGGTGTAAACGGAGGATAACTGATATTACAAACCAGGCAGGCTGCCTTTTCGCTGAAAATGAGCGGCTCTCCGCCTGTGATATCGATGGTGACAAGGCCTTCTGAAAGACCCATGGCAAGCTCAATGGAGTCTGCCAGACGATTCCTGGCCGAGTCCTTAATAACCAAGCGGTCCACCACTACCTCCACAGAGTGCCTTGTGTCTTTATCAAGTGAAATGGTTTCCTCCAGGTCTAAAATTGTGCCATCTACCTGGACACGGGCAAACCCGTCCCTTCTGAGCCTTTGAAACAGATCTTCATGGGTTCCCTCCTGGCCAGTGACCACAGGAGACAAGATGATAACCTTGGTCCCTGGCTCAAGGGCCATGACCTGGTCCACGATTTGCTGGACGCTTTGACTGATAATAGGCCTGCCGCATTGATGGCAGTGGGGCTTGCCAACGCGGGCAAAAAGGACTCGAAGATAATCGTGAATTTCGGTCACTGTCCCCACAGTAGATCTGGGGTTCTTTGTGGTCGATTTCTGCTCAATAGCTATGGCAGGCGAAAGGCCTTCGATGGCGTCCACGTCTGGCTTGTCCATGCGCTCCAGGAACTGGCGCGCATAGGCAGAAAGGGATTCCACGTATCGTCGCTGGCCTTCTGCATAGAGCGTATCAAAGGCAAGGGTGGATTTGCCGGAACCAGAAAGACCCGTGACGACTACGAGTCGATTTCGAGGTATATCTACATCAATGTTCTTGAGATTGTGCTGGCGTGCGCCGCGCACGATGATCTTATCAGAAAACATCTTGTAGTCACTTTGGTTGAGCCTGTTTTCCCGTAAGTCGATTGAGTCTGTGCCCCTATTAACCGTTTGGAATCAACGGCCTGACCAACGAATGGGCCAAACTATATATTTTGTAACAGAAAGGATCTATCGTCAACAAATTAATAGGTAGACACACGTGCATCGCAACTCTTTCGGATCTTTTCAAACAATCGCCCAGGCTGCACCAGCTTTTTTCTTGACCCCGATTCTTCCGCACTATACTTTGCAATCTCAAGATTCGGATTCACAG
>JAUVJO010000293.1 GCA_030592345.1 Deltaproteobacteria bacterium | reverse complement strand
GGGAAAAAAGTGAAAACAATCTTGTAGTTGATTCAAATCTGTAGTGTCAAAACGAGGCTTGTCTGTCCGCTAAGGTCTTGATATTCCACAATACTTTTTTGGGGGGCATGAACTTCGGTTAAGGCCGGGTAATAACTTCCTGTTTCTTAATAACTTTCTCTTCGATGCAGAGGAATTTTGGGCTGCAAAGAGGACTGGGCGGTTAAAGTCGGGGCCATGGCTTGAAGTCGACCCATTAGGAAATGAGAACGCACTCGAAGCTACTGCGGTTTGTTCGGAAAAAAGAAAGATACTATTAGTTGAGTTGGGCCAGTATTCCTACAGAGAAAAACAATCTATTATACAAAAAGGGAGGGAGCTCCGTTTAGATTATCACGCCTTGCAGCAGTTGCAGAAGAAGTTGCAGAAGGCTCACGATGAGCTGGAACAACGCGTGGAACAGCGTACTACCGAACTAACAAAGGCCAATAAACAACTTCGACGGGAAATCAATGACCGCAAACGCGCGGAGAAGGCACTCCGGGAGAGTGAGGAAAAGTATCGAGGTGTTGTTGACAATGCCAACGATGCAGTGTTTATTGTTCAGGATGAAGTCATAAAGTTCCCTAATCGTAAGACTGAGGAGTTGACAGGCTATGCTTCGGAAGAATTGCCTGCCATTTCCTTCCTTCGTCTTATTCATCCCAAAGATAGACACATGGTCCTTGAAGGACACAGGAGAAAGTTAAAAGGAGAAGTGGTTCCCAACACCTATTCTTCTAGAATCATCAATAAGGAAGGGAAAATGTTATGGGCGCAACTAAACACAGTCTCAGTCACATGGGAAGGCAGACCAGCTACCCTTATCTTTTTAAGAGACATCACGCAACAAAAGCAACTCGAAGCCCAACTCCGACAAGCCCATAAAATGGAGGCTATCGGTACATTGGCCGGAGGCATTGCCCATGACTTCAATAATATCCTTGCGGCCATTCTGGGCTACGCGGAATTGACGTGTTCAGAGATTCCTGAGAGGACTCGAGCCAGGGATAATTTGCACCAAGTGCTTAAGGCAACTTATCGAGCAAGAGACCTGGTAAAACAGATCCTGGCCTTTAGCCGGCCGGCAAAGCAGGAGCGAAAACCGATAAGGCTTGGCCCCATTGTCAAAGAATCCCTAAAGTTGTTGCGAGCCTCGATTCCAACAACCATTGACATTCGCCAAAGCGTTTCATGCCAGTCAGATAGTGTGCTGGCAGATCCTACGCAAATAAACCAGGTGCTGATCAATCTTTGTACCAATGCGGCCCATGCTATGGAAAAAAAAGGGGGCACCTTGGAGGTAAGCTTAGAAGCCGTAGATCTCCATGAGGATGCAGTGAGCCGGTATCAGGATTTAATGCCAGGAAACTATGTCCGGTTGACCGTAAGTGACACAGGCCATGGCATAGAGCCAAAATTGATGGACCGGATCTTTGACCCATATTTTACCACAAAAGGCGTAGGTGAGGGCACAGGCATGGGTCTTGCCGTGGTTCATGGTATCGTGAAAGACCATGGTGGCACTATCGCGGCAGATAGCAAACCTGGAAAGGGGGCTACATTTGATATATTGCTTCCCAATATTGAGAGCGCAGTCAAACCCGAACCAGAGAGTTCTGAAGCGATTCCCAAAGGTAACGAGCGGATACTCTTTGTCGATGATGAGCAATCCTTGGCGAGCCTGGGAAAACAGATGCTGGAGAGCCTTGGATATGAAGTTGTTGCCAAAACGAGCAGCTTAGAAGCCTTGGAGGTATTCCGGGCACAACCTGATAGATTCGATTTGGTGGTTACAGATATGACCATGCCGAATATGACAGGAGAGAAGCTAGCCAGAGAGTTCATGAAGATCAGTCCCGATATTCCTGTCATACTCTGCACTGGATTCAGCGTGAGGGTTACGGAACAGAAGGCCGAGGCCATGGGCGTCGCAGCAATTCTCATGAAGCCTATCCTCGAGCGTGATATTGCCAAGACGATCCGGCGAGTATTGAATCAACAAACAGGCAAGGAGACATGATGTGTATGGCAATTACTGCTATATTCGATATCTTGGCCGGCATCTTTCAAAATCGAGCAACAATAGTTTACACTGGGCGTATCCAGAACTTGGGGGATGCATCCTCTTGAAACGACTTGCGCCGCATTTGTGGAGTACATTAAGTGCCTAAAGTGAGCTAAAGTGCCTAAAGTTGAGGTATTCTGCCTATTTTAAATATGTTGCGCCGGAGGCG
The DNA here is from genome assembly GCA_030592345.1 of Deltaproteobacteria bacterium. Taxonomy (GTDB): domain Bacteria; phylum Desulfobacterota; class Desulfobacteria; order Desulfobacterales. Next base: position 2,210 of record JAUVJO010000293.1, on the reverse strand, counting down.
CACTGCTTAATCCCGCTAAAAGCGGGACTCATTTTCTTTCTTTCAATATAAAACTGTTTCTTCAAGTCCTTAACTTTAGCTCACTTAAGACACTTAAGGCACTTTAGCTCACTTTCTTTCTTCCATTGCCTGCCAAATTCCAGGAGGATGCTGAAAAGTTGTTGTCTCCCCTCAACTGTTATAGGTTTTCAGATAATTAATTTCACAAGGCCAGAGGGAGAAATCCGAGTAAGGCGTACGTAGGGGTACGTTGTCGAGGATTTTGACCGATAACGCCGTGAAATTAGTTATCTGAAAACCTATAGATACCCCCTTCGGATTCCAGCATGGAGCACATACGCTTCAGGAGTTCCATGGCCTCCCGCCATTGTGGCGTAGCACCGTTAGCAGGTGGCATGTCATCTAAGAGTGTGTGCAACTCAAGACAGGCCAAGCCAGACTCTTCCTCAGCCAAAAGCGCCTTTATCAATCCGAGTCGGTTTTCTTTATACTCGGGGCCGTGATCAAGGGCGCGGCGGTAATGGAATACGGATTTGTTTGAATCCCCGACGCTCACAGGGAGGCCGGGTGCACACAAATACAATTCGGCTAATAATCTGTCAGGTCCGCCGTGATCGATCTTGGGGTTCAATTTAGCGGCTAACAATGCCTCATGCTCGATCGTTGGTACAAGGTTAAGGCCCCGCATGGGATCATTCTCAGCTTCCAGGCCGGTCAAGTATGCGGCCAAGTAGTGGGCCAATCCGGAATTGGGGACCATGTTTACTGCGATTTCGGCCAAGTTCCGACCCTGCCTGGCATCGGCAAGCCTTAACGCTTTATCCTCTCCCTGTTTTATCAGAACCACATAGCAACATGCAGCCTTTATGGCGGTCCGGGCGTCTTTTCCGGCAGTTGCAGTCCACTCTATTGCCTGCTGTCGGGTGCAGGGTGTCCAGAGGACAAAACTCGCGTCTACCACGGCCGGGTCCTTATCTACTGTTTCCAGGGCGTTGTGCCGTGCCAGATCAGATGTGGCGCACGCCCCAAGGAGAAAAACAATTACCAACAGGCTACGGACAAGCATCATTTTTTACTCCTATAGACTTTCAGAAAAAAATTTTATGGAGTACATTCAGTGCCTAAAGTGAGCTAAAGTGAGTCCCGCTTTTAGCGGGATTAAGGTATTCTGCCTATTTTTTATATGTTAACCCGGAGGCGCACTGCTTAATCCCGCTAAAGGCGGGACTCACTTTCTTTCTTCCAGAAAGATGCGGAAAAGTTGTTGTTTCCCCCCAACTCTTAAATACGCCCGATATACTCCCGTTTGGGCCAAAAACATTATCTGAAAATCTATAACCCGAATCCAGGCAAATCACTGTCTGGTGGGCCAAAGCCGTCGGTCTGAAGAAGGCCCAGCAGTGCATCCGCATCCGGGTCACTGCGCATCCCTTTGAGTATGGCGACCAATCGTTTTGTTCCTCCATCGGGGTGCCCAAACCAGACCACCGGGCTCGTTGGGAGATCCTCTGACGTCAAGATGATCTTTATCTTCCTGGCTAAAGGCAGGGCCTTCACGGCCTCATATTGCAACCGGTCCAACACAACACCCGCAATCTTTCCCTTGATCATCGCTCGCAAAGAACTGAGGGGACGAGATGTCCCCTTTAACTTAAATGGCAATTGTGCAGCTCGGCACCCGAACAGGATGCGGGCCGCAGCATCTGTCTCAAAAAGCATGTTTCCCGGTACGTTTCCGCGCAAACTGCGCCACTCTTCAGGTGCGTCGAGGTTTACAATCAACTGCCATACGTCTTTACCCGATCCTCCGGGACGGGTTGATGCTAAGGCCATCATGGGAAAAGTCCGGCAAAATTGGGAGTAAAAGCCAAGACGCACAATGCCCCACTTGGGCGGGGTATTGCGCATATAATCCAGGGCCTGATCAAGGTCGTTTAAATAGCGTCCCTTGACTGTGATTCCGCCACCAAATTTCTCTTCCACATAGCAGGCCAAGGAGTCCATGACCGGCTGGGCCTCCAGGGAAGTGCCCGGCTGACCCGGTTGAATGACAGCGAAATCGAGGTTTTCGCCGGTCAGAGCTGGACTGCCCCAGGCAAACAAACTGATCGCTAAGAACAAAGCTGCTGAGATATGCTTCACCCTACCCCCTATCCTTTGTCTTTGAGGTAACAGTTCAGAGGGTGAGGGAAACCGCTGAAAGCATGCCT
>JAUVJO010000127.1 GCA_030592345.1 Deltaproteobacteria bacterium | reverse complement strand
TGACGTGCTCGAATCTCTTAGCTATGCCCCTGATTGGCATGAAGACATTAGAGTCGAAAAGCAATTGTGCGATGGGGCCAGCATTGACGGAAACAACACGGAAATTAGACAGACACTCTGGAACCTTGTTTTAAATGCTGTTCAGTCAATGCCGGACGGTGGCACATTGAAAATAGAGACCGAGTTGATCCCATCTGATAATATGAATCAATATCTTCAGGTGCGCATAAGCGACACCGGTTGTGGAATCGAAAAAAATCATTTCAGCAGAGTATTTGAGCCCTTTTATACGACAAAAGAGAGCGGGACGGGCCTTGGACTTGCAATTGTCAACAGGATTGTGGAAAGCCACGGCGGGGAAATCAAGATCGCAAGTGATTTGCACAAAGGCACAACCTGCACGCTTCTGCTGCCGCGGAGCAAAGGGATAACGGAATAAAGGGATCGAGGAACTCAGGACTAATATGGCTGAGATTCTTGTTATAGATGATGACAGGGGAATGAGGGAATTCCTTGAGATCATGTTAACCCAGGAGGGATACGGGGTCGTATGCGCAAACGACGGCAAACAAGGACTCGAACTTTGCAAAAAGCATGAATTTGATCTGGTCATTACTGATTTGAAAATGCCCAGGGTTGATGGCATTGATTTTCTGAAAGGTGTTAAAGATATCTCTCCTGAAACCATGGTAATCTTGATCACTGCTTACGCTTCGGGTGAAACGGCTGTCACGGCAATGCAGGAAGGAGCATACGACTATGTTGAAAAAAATTTCGACATAGAAGACTTAAAGACTGTAGTTCGAGACGCACTGGATAAAAAGGGGATAAAGAGAGATGATGTCCTTTTTATCAAGGGTGTGAAAGATGCTGTTTGCTTCGGGAAATTGATTGGCAAAAGCAAAGAAATGCTCAAGGTCTATTCCCTTATTAAGAAAGTAGCAGATACCAAGGCTAATGTCCTTGTCCTGGGTGAGAGCGGGACAGGAAAGGAACTGGTTGCCCAGGCTATCCATGAAAATAGTCCCAGAAAAAATAAGCCATTCGTGGTCATAAACTGCGGCGGGATACCGGAACAGCTCCTGGAAAGCGAATTATTCGGTTACATGAAGGGTTCTTTTACCGGTGCCTACGCAGATAAACCGGGTCTGTTTGAAATTGCCAGGGAAGGGACGATCTTTCTTGATGAAATTGGTGAGTTGCCGACACTCCTTCAGGTTAAACTCCTCAGGGTAATTCAGGAGAAAGCATTCAGGCGTATCGGAGGATCAAAAGACATCACAGTGGATGTGAGGATCATAGCCGCTACAAATCAGGATCTTGAACGAAAAGTCAAGGATGGGAGTTTCAGAGGAGATCTCTATTACCGGCTAAATGTCATCCCGGTACATATGCCACCGCTCAGGAAAAGAAAGGAGGATATTCCTATCTTAACCCAACACTTTATCGAAAAGCATTCCTTGGAATTCGGAAAGGAAATCAAAAAAATATCATCTTATGCAATGGAGCTCTTGATGGGATACAGATTCCCTGGAAACGTCAGAGAACTCGAAAACATCATTGAAAGAAGCATTGCCCTTGAGACCTCTAACATCGTGCTGCCGGAAAACCTTGTTCTGTCCGAAACGGAAAAATTTCACACTGAAAAAATCGTAGATATCGACCTGCCAGAAGAAGGGATCAGTTTGAATGAAGAAATGGCAAAAATCGAGAGAAATTTGATATTAAAGGCACTCGAAAAGTCCAATGGTTCGAAATCAAAGGCTGCCGAACTTCTTCATGTCAGTCTTGATTCCCTCCGCTACAGACTCGAAAAACTCGACATTTAGGCGTTCACACACCCCGAAACCCCGTCGCTCCTGACCCGGGACACAGAACAGCAGAAACCACGGCAACCTGCTATAGAGTTTCAGAAAAAGATTTTGGCAAGGCCAGAGGGAGGAATCCGAGTAAGGCGTACTGACTGTACGTCGTCGAGGATTTCGACCGATAACGTAGCCCAAAATCTTTTTCTGAAACTCTATACTCCTATCTCAGCCGGGCAACCTTCTGGAGTATGTAGATCACTTCCTCTAACCCAATCCTTCCGTCTCCATTCACATCAGCTTCCTTGTGCACAGATGTTGATGGCTCCAGGCCGACCAAAACCTGTAGGGCTGACATGGCATCAGCCAGATCGACTCCGTTTGTGCCTGGGACCCACCCTGCCAGCCTTGCCATCATCCACCAAAAGGCTTTTCCTTTGAGCTGACAATTCAAGCAGCGAGAATGGGCACACGAGCATGATGCACATTCACCCGGATGAGCCGCGCACCATTCATCGGCCCAGTTACCACCGCCATCATAGTTGCATGAATCAGTCGCCCCTCTATCGAGAAAGTAATTGCCGTCAGGATCATAACTCTCAATATCGGCAAAATCGAAGAGGATTTTGTCATTCGCTATGCAGTAGCTGCGGATCTGGTTGTTTCGGATATTTACATTCCCTGCTTCACCGGTTCTATTCAGATGCCCGGTCATGTAAATAAATGTAACATTCGGATAGTCTGTTTCAAGGTCGTTTATCAAGGTAAGGTAGGTGTTAATCTCTTCTTCAGTGCCATCAACCTGGCCGCACCATGACCACATAATCATGTTTCTATCGCAGCCCGAAGCATTCAGTAGGGTCCGAGTTCTGGCGGCCCATTCGGTTCGATTCGGATTCCCAAGGTCACCGGCAGGCTCACCGTCATGCAAAGACAATCCACCATCTGTACCATCGTGGTCATACCAGTACAGAGAACCGGTTGCACCTCTTAAAAGACTCATTCCGGTTACGATCTGGCTCCCATGCGATGTATGACCATAGGAAATCCTGAAGTCATTTTTTGCTTTATTTATCCGGCTCTGCGGAATCTGACTGATCTCAGTGCAAGTATGGCCGATGATGATCGGTTCTGCAAAACATACGGCATGAATGAACGCAAACGGGGCCAATGTAACTAATAAGATTGTTAGTGTCTTAAAAAAAACATGCCTTCTCTTTTTCATTGTTCGACTCCTTGGCGGACAAAACACATAAACGACCACACGCCCAGAAAACGTGGCATTCTATTTCGAGTAAAAGTCACGTGCAGCCGGATATGCTACTCAAAAAGTGTTCCAAGTGCTGCAGGGTGGGCATTGCCCACCAAAATTCTCATGCCTCACGCTGCAAGCTTTCTCTCAACAGCCTCGAGCCTTTCCTCAAAGGCGCTAAAACGCCACTCCAGTTCACTATGCTCGTCCCTGCGAACAATTCCTTCATAAAGGCGGTTGATGCACCTGTTGCTTTCATCGATGCGCTTGTTTGTCTCATCGATGCGATGTGTATTCTCGGCGATTTCTTCTTTTAATTCCACACGGAGATTATCAATCCGTTCGTTTGTTTGGTCAATTCGACGGCTTTGATCCACAAGATGCCTGTTCGTGTCATCCAGCCGTTTATTGACGTCATCCAGCCTTTTGTTGGTGAATTCCAGCATTGTCTTTATCTCAACATTCTGCTGCCTGATGGTTCCAAGCTCAGGAACGACCATCTCCTGGATGATTTTCTTGACAACTTCACCTATTTCCATTTGTCATCTCCTCCCAACCTAAAATGCAGAGAAAGTGTGAACGCCTGAGTCGACAACAAGCAACGGATCACGTTCCGCGATTTCCTCACGCTTCACAAATATATCCCTTCTAATCCAATGGCCTGCGCAAGTAAAGAGTAACGTTCCGGGCCGTTTTCCCATTCATCTCCGGAGAAAACCACGGGGACCAAAACGATCCCATGCTCAATGCCTGCTTGCCAGGCGCATTCGCTGATATAATCCTCCAATTCCCCGGTCAGATCATCCGCAACAACAAGCACATCCGTGTCGGAATCAGGGTCGGCGTCTCCCCTGGCCCTTGAACCAAAAAGGACAACGCAATGGACTCGAAGCCTTTTCATTATCAAAGACTTGAATGTCTTCAATATCTGTCTTTGTACCCGTTCACAGTTCACTGTTGTCCGTTGTCCGTACCGTTCTCATACATTAGATCTAATTGCGGATACTTATTTTCTATCCATTGGATGTGCCTATCCGTTGCGTCGACCGGCAACATCTGGTCCTTGCTGCCGCTCCCTGCCCGTCGGTGAACGGAAAACGGAGAACTGTGAAAGGTTACCCGTTTTTAAGCGCATCCATTCGGGTTTCCTCAAATGAAAAATCTCAGGGTGCTTCATGCACCCTTTTCATCTTCAACCTCCGTAGCACCATGCACCCTCCTGCTGCAAGCATGAGCACCAGAAATACAAGCAACATCTTCTGAACAAAAGTTATGTGGATTGTCGTATAATACCCAAGAAATAACCCGGATGCTGCAGCTCCAATGAAACAACTACCGCCGCCATTTCCTTGATCGTGTTCTGTGGTAAAAGTTTCATCGCCCCCGTTTGTTGGGCCTGCACTGTTCGTTGCCACCAAACGGAAGTGATAGGTAGCACCTGGTGTTAATTCTGCGAGATCCGCGCTGACTGAAACGTCAGAAGTACCTGAACCCGCATCCCCTGGTGTAGTAGATGTTCCATAACTCATGTCTGGCCCATATTCAAAATGATAACTAGTACTTATCCCGTTAGGATTGACCGTGCCATTCAACGTGGCTGTGGTTGTGGCGATCGATGTTGCCGCACCTGTAGTTACTGTAGGTGAAGGCCCGGTTGTCACGGTTGCCGTACCCTGAACAAGAGCGCCCTGACCCTGAGCGCCTGTGGCATCGGCCGTGCAAGGAATATCACCGCCGGTAACATGGACCTTGGATACAATCACAATAGTAGCCGAGCCGTTTACCGCGTTGACCGGATTCGTCTCCCCGGCTTTGATATCGCCATAGGTCGTATCGGTCACGGCAAAAATAACCGCCAGAGTTGAATCCGGACCACTGCTTACCACATTGTCGTTAGCATCCAGAATCGTCGCGATCAGCGCAGACTCTGACGGAGTCACGGAAGAAACATGAGAGGGATCTGCCTCCAATCGAATCTTGGCCGCCGTATAACGAGTAATTGTAAAGGGGACTGCCGCTGGAGTAAACGGGTGAAGGGAATCCCCCAGGAGCACTGGAAAAGCCTCACAAAGATCATCCCAGTTCGGATCTTGATTATCCACAGCGCCTACAAGGACAGACACTATACCCTTCTCATCTACTCCTGGATCGTATTCGCCATTGCCGTTGTTGTCCGTGCCATATCCGGCTTCAAGGTCCCACAATTCAGTCTGGGTGAGTGAAAATTGAAAATCACCAAGCGGGGCATCGTTTTTCACGATAAATTTAACCGTAAAAAGCACTATCTCACCAGCCGAATTGTATATCCCACCGCCCGTTGTTGTGTCGATGGCAGCTCCGCTAAAATAGAGCTTTCCGGGTTCTGACGAATTCTCCCGGTGCGTATCCGTGCTCTCGTAAGTAAAGGGAAAACTGGAAACAATCTCACCCGGAGTGACCGGAGTACCCTCGCCGCTGGTAGCTGGTGCCGCAAGCACACCCGCAGGATAATTCAGTGTAAAGGCGCACCCTGCCACATCTGTCGGATCATCAAGCAGAATGTTAAGGTACAGATTATCTCCCCTCTGAAATTCGGCTTTCACTGTTGAACCATCGCTTGTGGCCTGTAACAACAGGTTGTAGTCAGCCAAAGCAACGGAAAACATTCCGGAAATCATAAAAAGCATCGTCAAGCATGCAAACATGAAACGCAAGTGCTTCATCATATGCCTCCTAAAAGAATGTCGAGTTCATGGAAGGAACAAGGAAAATAATAATTACCTTTTTTTTTGACAGGATCTACAGGATTCCTTATAAAACCCCTAATGAGCAGGGGAAGGAACAGCATGGCAACTGATCGTTTCATAAATATACTACACCCCTCTCCAAAATGCAAGAGATCATTTGAGGCGCAAATCTTCTTCTTGCAGAATAATTTTTTTCTGTTGAGGAGAAATCATGAAAGGTTTTACCTTAATCTCGCACTTGATATCCTTTAATTCGTCGGTCATGAGCTGCACTTCGGTGATCGCAAGTTGAGCCTTCCTGCTTTCCTTCAGGCCCTTCTTAATCTTAAACGTAAGAGTAAGAATGGGAAAAGCCTTCCCCTTGATCCCCTTGGCCCCTGCCATCACGATGATAAGCTTGCCGGGTGTTTTGTCATTAATGATATGCATCAAGGAATCCGTATGGCTTGTCCTGGCCCCTTTTTTAAAGAAAAGGATCTTTGGGTCATATTCCATGACCAGTTTAACACCGGCGAGGTTGTCCGCCTGGTCTATCATAATCGGAATATCAACAGACTCACCGGATTTCCCCTCCACCTCAGGAACATAGACCACCGCACCCCACGCCACATGCGTCCACAGGATTGCAATGCCTACACACAACAACGAAGTGATCAATCTTGTTACAGTACAATTCATCTCACGTATTGTTCCGTTGAGTTAGGTAAACTCCATTAACTTATCTCTTCACCATATCCAGTTCATTTCTGATTTCCTCGGCAAGCCAATGCCTGATCAAAGTTTGGTAGGGCATAGATTTCATGGTGGCTAGCTTCTTGATGGCCATGATATGGGCCGGATCGACCTTGATAGTGATATTTTTGAGTTTCCTTCTCCGTTTTCCTGAGAGGATATCCCGACAAAGATAATCGTCTAAACTGATATCAATCGGCTCATCCGTAATCTCATTCAGGATGTTTTTCCTATCGTAATAATCACGCCAGTCTTTTTCCCCGCTAACTTGCTTATTCATTTCTTGCCCCTGCGTTTCCCGTTCACGGTTCACTGTTGTCCGTTGTCCGTTTTCCGTTGCGTCCCCATAAATTATTTCTAACTACAGATCTTAATTTTCTGACCTTCCGACTGAGACTTGTCCGTTGTGCGCCTGTGCGTCCACCGGCGCAACATCTCTGGTCCTTGCTGCCATCCCCTGTCCGTCGGTGAACTGAAAACGGAGAACTGCGAACGGCTACCAGAATTACTTGCACACACCGCAGGTCTTGCACTTGCCCACGTGGCAAGGGGGTGAAGTTTCTGCTCGGAGGGCCTTTTCGTATTCTTCAATCAGGAACGCCTTTTTGATGCCATGGTCTACAAAGTCCCATGGGAGTATTTCATCAAGGGGCCGCTGCCTGTACACATAAAAGTCGGGATTTATAATCGAAGCCTTGAGGGTCTTGGCCCAGTTGCCGTTGTTCTCGTGAGCCGCGACAAGTAATTCGGCTGTGCGCCGGTCCCCGCGCGAGAGCAACGCCTGGATGTAGGCCCATTTTGGAAGATCGGCCTGGACCCTCACGTTAGGGACCCGCCTTAACCCTTCTTTTACGTGTTTGATTTTGGCTTTCAGGTTCTTTACTTCCTCCAAAGGAACCCACTGAAATGGAGTAAAAGGTTTGGGGACAAATGAACTTAGACTGACACTGATTTGACCAAGCCTTGCCATTTTGCGGCCGGCCTTCAAAAACCGATGCTTGATCTTCTTGCAAAGGCCCACGATGGCTTCCACATCAGACATGGTCTCTTCGGGAAGCCCGACCATGAAATAGACCTTGAGATTCGGTATGCCGGCACTAACGAGCCGTTCAGTTACCTCAAGTACGTCGTGCTCTGAAATGCCCTTATTGATCACACGGCGCATCCGTTCCGTGCCCGCGTCCGGGGCAATTGTGGCTGTCTTAGTGCCCCCTCTTTTAAGAACGTCCACGAGTTCCGGGGTGAGAAGGTCTGCTCTTAGAGAGCTGAATGAGAGCTGAAGATCGTGGTCTATGGCCCTGAGACAAAGGTCTTCCAGGTGGGGAATGTCTGAAACCGCAGTGGCCATAAGGCCAACCCGTCCAACACATAGCGCAGCCTTGTCCAGAGAGCTTTCCAACTGGGTCGTTGTTCTGAACCGCGGCGGTCGATACACAAACCCTGCCGCGCAAAACCGACAGCCGTGGGGACACCCACGCGCTGCCTCAATCAGATAAGTATTATCAAAAGTTGTATTAGGGGTGAGGACCGTGGAACAGGTATCCCAGGGAGAAAGATCCTCAACCACCACCCGCCTAACCTTGACCGGAAAATCGCCCTTGGGCTCGAACTTGGCGATGGTGCCATCTGACTCGTAGGTGACTTGATACAAGGCAGGCACATACGCCCCCGGAACATGCCTGGCCAGCGCTTCCAGGAGGGTCTGTCTTTGTGAGTGTTTTTTGTAGACGCGAAAAAAACTGGGCAGGATCAGTTCTGCCTCCCCAATGAGGAAACAGTCCACAAATGGTGCTATAGGTTCAGGATTGAGAAAACTGGTCACACCCCCTGCGATGATCAGAGATTGGGGGGTGGTTCGCTCCGAAGACCACAGGGGGAAACCAGCTTCTGCCAGGACGGTGAGGAGGTTGGGGTAGTCATTTTCGAAGGAG
>JAUVJO010000364.1 GCA_030592345.1 Deltaproteobacteria bacterium | reverse complement strand
CCCTCCCCGGAGTGGGGTCCCCTTTTTGGCCTTTACCCATTATAGCCCAAGGCACTTTTGGGTAATTCTGCGGAACAAAAAAACCGCTTTGTTTAGACAGGATTCACAGGATCTTTCAGATTTCCTTATTCATCACTTTCCAAACGAAAGTGATGAAACCTAATCCGCCTGGCAACGGAAACTGTCCCGCCTAACTCTTTACCCGTTTCAGCCCAAGGCTGTTTTGGGTAAATTTTGCCCCTGCCGACAAGCCACTTTTGGTCATATTAACATTGAATTGAGCCATTTTTACCCATTTCAGCTCAAAGCACTTTTGGGTAAATTGATCGCAAGGTCCTCACCCACATCAGATCAAGCCATTTTTGGGTCACGCATCCTAACCTTGAACATGCAATTAAGACTTGTAACCGATGGATTTGTAATTCAGCAGGCCACTCATTAGGGATTTCCATAGAAAAATATTTTCCTTAACCCATTTTCATCCGTCCCTTGATGGAGGAAATCATTGGAAATAGTGTTCCCATAACGACATCGACTATAGGGAATTGAAGGCATCGTAGGGAATGAAACTTGGAAGATTGGAAGAACGATCCTACTGCAGAGGGGAAAAGCCAGCTATACATTGCCTGAGACTTAGGATATATTGGTTATTATGGAACAAAGCATGGGGTGAAGGGGAAGTATTATTATGAATCCCGTAAAAGAAAAAATAATCAATTGCATAATGAATCTTCTTAATGAGGATAGAAGGATTCTTTTTGCATATGTATATGGTTCATTTGTGCAACAAGAACAGTTTAGGGATATTGATATTGCCATTTATATCAATAATAGCGAGAAGAACCCTTTTGTTATTACATCTGACCTTAAAGAGAAACTTTCCCGAAAATTGAAAAAAGACGGATTCAATTTTATCGCTGACGATTTTGATGTAAGAGTAGTTAATGATGCACCCTTTACGTTTCTTAATAGAGTTATCAAAGAAGGCATATTGCTCCTTGATAGAAGCCCCTCTTTGAAGACAGATCTGATAGAATATATATCCAAGAAGTATAGAGAGTGTTCAGGGCTTCTAAGAGAGGCGGCTTGATTATGAATGTGGATATTGAAAGGCTTCAAAAATATCTTTCAGAGATTAAAGGCAGGTCAAGGGATATAAATTCTCTTTTAGCCATATACAAAGATTCACAGATTTTAGATCAGCCGTGGGTGATGAGAGGCTTGAAATATGTCATTATCGAGATAGCAGAAGCAATGGCTAATACCTTGCAGCACATACTTGCTAAAGACAGGGGAGAACCTGTTATAGGCTATATTGAAACTATATTGAAGGCACATGAGTTCGCTATTATTTCAGGCCATCTATCCACCAAGTTGAAACCATTTTTTGACTTCAGAAACTCCTTGATACATAGATACTGGATTATTTCAGACCAAAAACTGCTTTCTCTTGTGAGGGAAAATAAGATCGATTTTTCGACTTTTATCAAAGAGATTGAGGAGTACCTTAAAGAAGAACACGGGCAACTATGAGAAGGGAGGCACGTTCACACCCCTTCGGCCAAAGTAATTTTCGGTAAATCCAACATGAGCCCCTTTACCCATTTTCATGCTAGGCTGTTTTGGGTAAATTTGCAGAACCAAAAAGAGTTTTGTTCAGAAAGGATTTCACAGAATTTTTTGTCCCACCCACCTGACTCTTTAGCCATTTCAGCCCAAGGCCGCAGGTCCGCCTTCGGTCTGGCGGGCTATTTTGGGTAAATTTTGCCGCTGCCCGCGACACACTCTCGGACATATTGACATTGAGATGAAATCTTTTACCCATTTCAGCTCAAGGCTGTTTTGGAAAATTTTTGTCTTATAAGGAATCAAATAATGACAAAGAAAAGGCGTGCTTTTCTCAAAGCCCTGATGGTTTTATTGGTTATTCTAACCCTGTTTGCATTGATTTGTTCAGTATCCGTGGCAGAACCGATTATCATCGATCATACTTGCACTGACATCAGTCAGATTCCGCAGAAGTGGATAATCAAAGCAAAAAATGACTTCAGGATTTCCTATGGCCACACCTCGCACGGAAGCCAAATCGTAACCGGAATGAATATCCTGAAAAACGCCCACGGTTTTTTATATGACTATAATTATGATGGTAGCAACGGCGCACTTTCCCTTCATGACCGTGAACCTTCCGGTGATCTTGGAAATCCTGATCGAACCACCTGGGCAACCAGAACTCGAGACCTGCTGAATAATCCAAGTAATGACCGAAACCTCATCATGTGGTCGTGGTGTGGCCAGGTATCTAATGCCACTGAAAAAAATATGAATACTTACCTTACCCTCATGAACCAACTTGAAGAGGATTACCCCAATGTTACCTTCGTCTATATGACCGGCCATTTGGATGGAACCGGCGAGGCAGGAAACCTGAATGTACGAAACAATCAGATTCGCAACTACTGTAGAGGTAACAGCAAGATCTTCTTCGACTTTGCAGACATTGAGAGTTATGATCCTGACGGTAACTACTTTTTAGATCGTGGGGCGAATGATAATTGCGATTATTCTGGTGGTAACTGGGCCGATGAATGGTGTGCGGCTCATCCGGGCTCGGATCTATGTGCGCATTGCTCTTGTGCTCATTCCAAACCTTTAACTGCAATATGAAAGGAAGAGCCTTCTGGTGGATGATGGCCAAGCTGCCAGGATGGAACGGAAGCATAGGTAGACTGGATATAGATCGAGAGATTAGAAATTTCAAAGGCGGGACAGTAACTCAACAGGACGTGAAGGACAAGGTCAAGGCGTATATGGAGGGGCAGTGATGGTCGAATGCGGCTTGCGGATTTTGGAATGCGGAATGAGATGCTTGAGGGTCAAAGCGACTAAATTGTGTGGAGCAAGGAGCATGAAGTATGGGGCAAAGAGCACAGGGTGTGGAGCAGAGGGCAGACGGCTGGGGCATCGCGTTGGAGGTTGGAGAGTACGAGCGAGGACACGGCTGAAGAAGTACCAGAGTGGAAACATTATACGACTTACGAGCTACGAGCTACGAGCTATGAAACAAATGTGAGGTGAGCTAAATGGTTGAAGTTACCGTTAGAGTACCACGAGACTTAAAGGATGTTATAGCCGAGACTAGTGAAACAATTTATGTAGAAGCTCTAAAAGAGGTTGCTCGGAAGAGAATGTCAAATGTCCAAAGACGACTTAATGATCTAAGGAACAAAGATGCTGTTTATGAGAGAAAGTACGGCAAACCCTATGCAGAGTTTTCACAAAATATCCCTGATACGCTGAAGGGGCACGATGATTGGATAGAATGGTCGTATCTGGTTAAGGTAGCAGATGAATTAACAAATAAACTCGAAAAGTTAGAACTGCTGTTAGGTGAATGATAGAAGCTCATTTAAGAAAAATTGTAGACGAATTTTCTGATATCGTTGAAGTTACAGCAAAACTTGAACTATCGGAGGAAGAACACGTT
>JAUVJO010000145.1 GCA_030592345.1 Deltaproteobacteria bacterium | reverse complement strand
CCTTTCCCGATTTTGCCCACCCTCGAGATCCTGAACGGTATCGCCCTTGATGCGGAACAGATTCATCTCACTCATATCCTTCTCCCCATCATTCCTTGGCACCGTCTTTGCGCTTTTCTGTGTCACCGCTGCTTCGCACCCACTCGTCGACCTCTTCTTTCCGAAATTTCCATAAACGGCCGATCTTGTGCCCAGGCATATTTCTTTCACTTATCCATCTGTAAACGGTATCCCGCTTGATGCCAAGATAAGCCGCAATATCGTCTACGGAGAGCCACCTGTCTTCCATTATTTGTCTCCATTCACACTTCGCCCCATAGGTTGTCTCACAATGCCTGCCTGTGCGTCACACGCAGACGGGGCCTTCTGCTATCGGTTCACGGTTATAGACTTTCACATATTAAATTTCACCGCGTTATCGGTCGTCGGCGTATTACAATACAGCCTCCTCCCTCTGGCCTTGTGAAATATAATATGTGAAAGTCTATAGGTTTGTCATGGACCGGACTTACGGGTCTTTCATCCAGACAAACCGAGATAAACAAGGATAAAATATATCAGACGAAGGCGTATCGTCAAGCGCTATTCCCGATTGTATTATGAGTTTTACCGACTTAGATGGATGGACGTGGTGCGCAGGTCGGAACCCGAAAAGGCCCGGAGCGCTGTTTCGATTTGTGGGTTAAACATTGAACCTGATACTCAGAATGTTGCCATCCTGGACCAGGTATTTTTTCCCTTCTAATTTCATTCGGCCCTTTTCGCGAACCGCCTTTTCGGACCCGCATGCCATTAAATCATCATATGTAAAGCATTCCGCGCGGATGAATCCGCGGGCCAAGTCCGAGTGAATAGTGCCAGCCGCGTCAAGTGCAGTATTCCCATCATGAATATTCCATGCCCTCACCTCGTCAGACCCCACGGTAAAGAAACTGATATATCCCAAAAGCCCATAGGCCAGACGGGTCAAACGATCCCGTGCCGATTCTTGAATGCCCATATCGGCCATAAAAAGCTTCTCTTCTTCCGGATCATTCAGAGCGGATAATTCCATCTCAAATTTTCCGGCAAATTCAATGACCCGGTGTTTCTTTTCAATCTCGCTCAAAAGGTCGTCATTCTTCCCAAACCCGGATTCGTCCGAGTTGAGGATGACCGTCAGCGGCTTTTGCGTGAAAAATTGAAACCCTCGCACTATCTTTTCCTGCTCACTGTCAAGGTCAAGATCGCTAATAGCCCTATTCTCGCTCAAATGCTCGACGATTTTTCGAAGCACCTTCTCTTCCATTTGCAGGGCATTTGATTTTTTTCCCCGCATGTAGGCATGCGTGATTCGCTCCAACCTGTTTTCCGCAATGATCAGATCGGAGATCAATAGCTCGTCAATGATTTTTTCAATATCATTTACCGGTGTCGAAAGGGACTCCGGTTCGTTTGCAAAATTTTGCACCACAAGGGCCAGGGCGTCCGCAATTTTTATCAATCCCATATCCGGAACGGAAAAGAGGCCCTCTCTGGCCGACCCTTTTGTTACACCCACAAAATCAATTAACTCGATAGTGGAAAACACCGTTTTCTTGGGCCGGTACATTTCTGAAAGACGACGGATTCGGTCATCGGCCACCTCCACTATCGCCACATTCGGTTCGGCTTTGGCGTTTGCGTAAGCAGTAACCGGGGCCTCCTGTTTGGTCAAGGCATTAAATATCGTAGTCTTTCCCGAGTTGGGCAAACCAATCAATCCTATTCTCATAAATTTATTTTTTTACTCCTTTCATTTTCCACAAGTGTTCAGCCGTCTTTTTTTGACAGGATTAACAGGATGAACAAGATTTTTAGTTTTTTTTCCTAATATCTAAAGTGATCGGTTCAAGGTTCACAGTTCAAGGTTAAAATCACTTGACATCCCACACTTTATTCCACAATTCATCGTTTCGCCTATTTCACCCATTGGGTGAAACATACTTGTCGCTCCTATTAAGGCATTATCCTATTGATATGAGCCGGTTAGAGCTTTTCAACCTGGAACTGTGAACGTTGAACCGTTCAACCTATGTTATAAAATCTTATCCATGCCTGCCCCGCGGAACGCGGGGTTATCCTGTCTGAAATATTTATCAATGGGAATATCACGCAATTTCACGGGTTTTGTAAAAGCTGATATCAGGCCACTTCTCCATGTAGAAACCGAGCTCCCATTCACTGGTCGCCAGAAATGCCAGTTTGCCTTCAGAATCCCTGGCCATACAGGTGCTGTTTTTCTTTTCAAACTCGGTCATTTTTTTGGGATCGCCGCAATCAACCCATCTGGCGACTTTATAATCAACCGGTTCATAAACAGCATCGACTCCGTATTCTGACTTGAGCCTGGCCATTGTAATATCAAACTGCAGAAGACCGACTACGCCTAACAAGTAATCATTGCCCGTAGTCGGGCGGAAAACCTGGACAGCCCCCTCTTCTGCAAGCTGGGCCAGTCCTTTTTGAAGCTGCTTGATTTTGAACGGATTTTTCAGCATGACCCTGCGGAAATGGTCTGGCGCGAAATACGGGATACCTGTGAATTTCAGCGGTTCCTTTTCAGTAAAGGTATCACCAATCTTAATTGTGCCGTGGTTATAAATTCCGATAATATCGCCGGGAAATGCCTCTTCAACGTTCTCTCTCTCCTTTGCCATAAAGATCGTGGCATTTGCAAAAGAGATTTCCTTATCTATCCTGTGGTGCATCACTTTCATCCCGCGTGTGAATTTGCCGGAACAGATCCTGATAAATGCTATCCTGTCCCTGTGTGCGGGATTCATGTTTGCCTGAATTTTAAAGGCAAAACCCGAAAAGGATTTTTCATAAGGCGAAACATTACGCGAGACAGCAGGCCTGACATCCGGAGACGGGGCCATCTCCACAAAAGCATCAAGCATCTCTTTCACACCAAAATTATTGATTGCGCTTCCAAAGAAGACCGGGGTCTGATTTCCATTCAGGTAATGTTCAAGCTCAAACGGGTTGGCAGCCCCCTCAATTAACTCTATGTCATCACGAAGTTCCCGGGCCTGACTGTCAAGGTATTCATCCAGCCTGGAATCAGACAGGTCTTTTATAACGATTCCGTTCCTTTTTGCCGTGTCCCTACCGGGAGTAAACAGGTGAAGCTCATGATGGTACAAGTTGTAGACCCCCCTGAACCTCTTGCCCATACCGATGGGCCAGGACAGAGGCGAGCATTCAATCTGAAGTTTGTTCTCGATATCATCCAGGATATCGAAGGGTCCCATTCCTTCACGGTCAAGCTTGTTTATAAATGTTATTATAGGGGTATTCCTCATCCTGCAAACTTCCATCAGTTTCTCAGTCTGAGGCTCGACCCCTTTGGCGCTGTCAATTACCATCAATGCGCTGTCAACGGCAGTAAGGACCCTGTAGGTATCCTCTGAAAAATCCCGATGCCCTGGGGTATCCAGCAGGTTAATTTCAAACCCGTTGTATCTAAACTTCATTACAGATGTTGTTATCGAGATCCCGCGTTCCTGTTCGATTTCCATCCAGTCGCTCACGGCATGCCTAACTGCCTTACGGGCCTTGACAGCCCCGGCCTGCTGGATCGCGCCTCCGAAAAGGAGAAGTTTTTCAGTCAACGTGGTTTTTCCCGCATCAGGATGACTGATAATCCCGAAGGTACGTCGCTTATCAATTTCTTTTCTGTAATACCTATCCATTCACTTCACCATTACTTATGGACTTTCACATATTAAATTTCACCGCGTTATCGGTCGTCGGCGTATTACAATACAGCCTCCTCCCTATGGCCTTGTGAAATTTAATATGTGAAAGTCTATAGAATT
The DNA here is from genome assembly GCA_030592345.1 of Deltaproteobacteria bacterium. Lineage (GTDB taxonomy): Bacteria > Desulfobacterota > Desulfobacteria > Desulfobacterales. Next base: position 3,908 of record JAUVJO010000145.1, on the reverse strand, counting down.
TAGACAGCGCAATTCTGCCGCTATAAAGATAAAACATGCACGTTATTTCTTAATAAGACCAGCTTTTTGACTTGACGCCTACTTTTTACCGCCATGGCAGCAATTAGGCTTTTTGGTGGGAAAGGGTACGCTGGCAAGAAAGTAACAAAAGCTTATTCGATTAATTGCAACCCATTTTCACTGGCAATGGTTTCTCCCCTTTCGGCCGAGGACATTACACCAGGGTGCTCATTTATGAATATCTTTAGACGTTTTGTCCCTCTGATCATGATGTGATGCACGACACCGGGTGCGTCAAGGCGGGCTTGTCTCGGCTTGGGATCTATTTCGCATTTTCGTTTTCCTTTGTCAACTTAGATTTTTACCAGCGTTGTCCCCATTCTTCATTTTTCTCCTGAAATCTATGGCGCTATAGGCTTTAAGAAAAAGATTTTTGGCAAGGCTAAACCGGAATTTCCCGGCTTGACACAAAACCCGGATTATGTCATTATTTGCCATCGAAAAAGCAACTTTCTATTCCTTTTTTCCCTCCCCTTATCCAAGGAATGTTACCCGATGTCTGAATTTTCTGCCAATTTTTCACTGATCGTAAGAACCTTGCTTAATTTCAGTTTTGACAGCATTCAGCCCTCCAATGGAAATATCTCTGAAGGCATTAGCGACATCCGGATTTTAGATCAGCTCAACAATGCTTTTTTGCTGGTGGTCTCCGGATCTGATTCAAACGCTTTCGAGTCCATGGAGCACATGACTTCTTCTCCAAAACTGGCGATGATAGAAGGCTTTTATAGAAAAGGGGTGGAACGAATCGGGCAGGAGCTGAAAGCGGTTGCGAAATCCGATGCTGATTTTGCCGGAGATGTCCAAAAAGCTGCACACTGGATCTCAACTCAAGGCAAAATATCTAGTGCGAGAGATTTGGCTGAAAGGACCTGGTCTGTATTTTTTCCGGAAGCAGTTGGCATTCATGCTGATGAAGAGAAAGCCATCGAGAGTTTACGCAAGAAACGGGTTATAAGGGTAACAAAACTTAACGACAACCCTATTCAATCTCCCGTGGAAGAAATATTGTTCACTTCAAATGCGCTTTTGACGATCCCTCCCGGAGACAAGGATCTTGGTGATCTTCATCTTAGCCCGGAAGTGAAAACGGTTCTGGAAAAAGCACGCATGGATGAACAATCACAATGGTATGACCACCCTATCCAGATCGGCGTGGAGCCGGAGAAAAATGAAGCGCTTTACGGTATGCGTGCTTTGAATGATGCCGTGGCATTTGAAAAACGGCGAAAAAATGAAATGTCAGAAGAAACTCTCACCTGTGTGTTATCAGTATCGGTTACCCATAATAGACTGCGTGAAATAGCCAAGCAGTACTTACAAAAAGAATTCCACCGGGCAAATGCCCTGAGTAATCTGAACCTGTTTGTCTTTACCGGAACACAAACACAAGCGCTTATACATGAAATACTTGTTCCGGCATCCGTTGAATATCTCGGTATAAGTGCCAAGGAAGCAGTGGATCTTCTGCAGGTGATTGGGGTTGATGGGAAGTATGGCCGCCATTACAGTTTCTTGAAGGCCATTTCCGCTTTCTGGCATGTTTTTGTTAATCCGGACGTCCGTGCCACGTTTAAGATTGACCTGGATCAAGTGTTTCCGCAGGATACTCTGGTAAATGATACAGGAGCCTCTGCTTTTGAACATCTCTGTACACCCTTGTGGGGAGCCCAAGGAGCAGATATTGATGGGAACATGATCGATCTTGGAATGATTGCTGGGGCGCTGGTAAATAAAAATGATATTCACCACTCGCTATTCACTCCCGATGTACAGTTGCCGAGCGGAGATCTGACTGCAGATGAATTCATATTTTTCAGCAGACTGCCCCAGGCTATTTCGACGCAAGCTGAAATGCTGACACGTTATCATTCAAAGTCTCCGGATGGCAAGAAAACCTGTATCCAGCGCGTTCATGTTACCGGTGGAACAAACGGGATTCTGGTCGAGAGTTTGTTCAGGCATCGACCATTCACGCCATCATTTTTTAGTCGGGCGGAAGACCAGGCCTATATTTTGTCTGTGTTATTTAATCAGGATAAAAGATTGGCTTATGTGCATGAAGATGGTCTGATAATGAGACATGACAAAGAGGCATTTGCTCAGGAAGCCATAAAAGCAGCCTATATCGGAAAATTGGTTGGCGATTATACACGCATACTCCTGTTTTCTTCTTATGCCAATCTTCTCAGTGGCGATATATCTCAGACTAAGACGTTAATGGATCCCTTTACCGGGTGCTTTGTTTCAAGAATACCGATCACCGTTGTGTATCTTCGATTTGCACTCAAAGCAGCTTCTTTTTTTGCGGAAGGGAAAGAATCTCAGGGCGCGGAATTCATCCGTGCCGGATCGGCACGAATACTTCAAACATTGGACTTCATCAGTGATGGTATCGGGAAAACACTCGTCAAAGAGCAAAAAGGATGGAATCTGTATTATGATATCCTGGAAGCCTGCCGTTTTGCTCTGAAAAAAAGAGATGAATTTGCCAATGAATTGCAGGAACGAGCACGAGAGCTTATACAGAAGTCTCAGATAAACTTTGAGCGTGAATAAGGGCTGGGTCAAAAATAACTTGGCATTTTGACATCTCAGCCCTCCACAAAGACGGCGGATCTGCGACTTCAGGCCATCTTTGGCCGATCCTCATTCCCTGGCCCAGACCTGCTCTATATGCTTTAGTGGGCTAAGCTTCTGGTTCCAACGGAAAACAAAGTATGCCAGTCAGTCTGTCGCATAGCGCCAGGGCGGGCGCAAAATCCGCGAAATCCAGCCATGGCGGGATTCCTGTGGTTTTGCTCAATCTGTCTGCGTGCGGACACGCACAGGCAGGTCACATCAGCCAAATCTGACCCAAAGCTGAGCGCCAATTCTGCCAAGTTATTTTTGACCCAGCCCTAATCAATCGGCTTTCCCGATTGAAGTCACCACATCCCCATCTACCAGGGATAATAAATCGTTTGGGTCCACAATTACCATCAGGCCCCTTTTGCCGGCGTTTACTGCGACCTTATCAAATCTTAATAGGCTTTCTTCCACTAAGACCGGCAAATTCTGCGTTGTCCCAAAATGTGGAGAAAAGGAAGTAGCAGGGTTAGGTGGATCTTTGCGTCTCGGATCGTAGTGCCTGTGCCGTCCGCCTTAACTTCAAGACTTCTTCCCACACAAGCCACGAAAGACCCATCGAAGACTCCTGTCATCAAGTTGTCCCAACATCAATTCGTCATAATCGATTTCCGGCTCAGGCTCTTCCTGAGGTAATGGAACTTCCGGTACAATTTCTCGGACAGAGGAGATTTTGTGGCTCTCTTTGTCTATTAGGGGGTGAAGGCCTCTGTTACTATTGAGCCATCGATCACAATCGTCATGCGTCCCGACATATAGCAAAACAAGCTGATACCCCTGTTTGACGCAGACGAGACGATAACCACTGCCCAAATCATATTTGATGCACTTCTTAATCCTTAACTCACCATGGCTGGTTACTTTTCCGATTTCGTTTGAATTGATACGGCCTTCAAAAAGCAATTTATCGATAATCGCATCTGCTTTTCTTACAGCCATTCCTGCTGTGCCTCCATCTCTGCGAAGAGCATTCAGGCACATGTCAAATTGAGTGCTACGACAAAGAAACCGAATCACTTTTTTCACTCATCTATAGACTTTCACATATTATATTTCACAAGGCCAGAGGGAGGAGGCTGTATTGTAATACGCCGACGACCGATAACGCGGTGAAATTTAATATGTGAAAGTCTATAGTAGTAGTTACTCCTGGATAGGCACTACTTCCTTCATCAAGTAAAGGGGCAGGGAAGCTCGCTGGCATGATACACGTGGATCTT
>JAUVJO010000059.1 GCA_030592345.1 Deltaproteobacteria bacterium | reverse complement strand
GGGTTCAAAGGTTGTATTTTCATCTTCATACGCCATTTTGTAAACGTTGAACAGGGGAAAACCGACCGCTTCCACATCCCCACAAGCCTGCCCGCCATTGCCGACCTCTTGGAATATGCCCGTTCCGTACATGACAGGCGAGGCAGGCGGGTCTGGAACATGGCACTTGGCAATGATGTGGCAAAACCCGCATTTTTTACGATGATTTTGGGGATCCAATTTCAGTCTTTTCCCTAACCCTGAATCCCGCTTTCAGCGGGAAACCCTGAACCTGTGAATGCTTACCTTTTTTTGTGCGGTGAATGTCGGTCCTGCGGATGTGGAACACTTTTTGCATAGCCTCTCACATATTAAATTTCACAAGGCCAGAGGGAGAAGGCTGTATTGTAATACGCCGACGACCGATAACGCTGTGAAATGAAATATGTGAAAGTCTATAGGTTTGACGGCAAGAATCGTGAGCAGAGGGGGCCTGTGACGGCAGGCGACTCATTAGAACGGCCATTAGCAATTGACATTTTGGCTTATCCGTCGTAAATTATAAAGATACGCTATAGGTATTTGTTCTTTTTTTTGTTCCAGTACCAGAGACAGGTATTTTCATTATGTCCTTTGACCAGCCCAAGTTGGGTCAAATAGTATGGGCCATCCTTCTGATAGCAATGGGCATGCTATTATGTGTCAAAACGCCTTATGCCATTCGCGAAGCCCCCGGATCTTGGTTTTTGAGTTTTGCGCGGTATTTTATTGCAGTCGCCCTTATTGGGGGCGGGTTGAAGAAACTGTACACTCAATATTTTTCCAAGCCAGAAGAGTCTTCCGGGGAACAGTAGATTGTACGACATGCAAATTTTAGTGGAGCGTAAAGACTCATGGTTGTGTTAAGAATGCCAAAACAGCAAGCAACAGCTAATGGGAAAGAAAACACGTCGGTCTTGAAGCAAGACGTGCAATACCGTGAAAAGCTCTGGGAGATCACCAACAGAATCCATGCTGCAAGCAACATCGACGAGATCCTCATTAACTTTGAGGACGATGTGACAAACTTGTTTGAGGCTGAGAGAATCACGGTATATGTTGTAGACGGGATCAAAAGAGAACTCGTCTCCCGAGTAAAATCAGGAGACGAAATTAGCGACATCCGGCTACCTATCTCCCCTCATAGTCTTGCAGGGTACGCAGCGTATAAGGGTGAGTTGATCAACATCAAGGATGTGTACGATGAACTAGAGCTCTTCTCCATCGATCCGGATCTTGAGTTTGATGCGAGCTGGGACAAAAAGACCGGATTTCGTACCAGGCAAGTCCTGGTCTCGCCCATAAGGTTTCAGAAATACCTCCTTGGAGTCATTCAGATCATCAATTGCAAGGACGGTGCAAGCTTTGTCGAGCGTGATATTGCAGCAGTCCAGGAACTGTCCAAGACGCTTGGGATTGCTATTTACAATCAGAAGAGGATGGCAAAGGCCCGTCCTGGTAAGTTTGATTACTTAGTGGAAAATGGTTTTTTGACTCAAAAGGAACTTGATAAGGCGGTTTGGGATGCTCGTAATACCAGGAAAGATATACAATCAATCTTGGTACAAAATTATAAGGTTTCCAAAGAGGAGCTTGGTAAGGCCCTCAGTGAATATTACAGGGTACCCTTGATTCAATATAATGAGAGGGTTCCCATTCCGGGGGATCTCTTGACCGGCCTGAGGATTCCGTTTTTGAAGAGAAATTGCTGGGTGCCCATAAAAAGAGATGACGAAAAGATTGTTATTGCCATTGACAATCCTTTTCACCTTCAAAAGATAGATACGATAAAGCTCATGTTCTCCGGTCAGCAGCTTGGATTCCATGTGGCCTTAAGAGAAGACATCCTTCTGTTTATCAATCTGTTTTTCCAAGGAGAAAGCGAACAAAGAGATATTGACGAGATCCTTGGCGAGTTGGCAATCGAGGGCGAAGAAATCGAGGAGGCCGAAAGCCGTGTAACCGAAGAGGACAGCGCCATAGTCCAGCTTGTCAACAAGATCATCCTGGATGCCTATAGCCGCGGTGCCTCAGATATTCACGTCGAACCGTATCCAGGCAAAAAGAACACGGAGATCCGGTTCAGGATTGACGGCATGTGCCACCTTTACCAGACTGTTCCGTATAGCTACCGCGCTGCCATTGTCTCCAGGCTCAAAATTATGTCGGATCTGGACATTGCGGAACGTCGCAGGCCCCAGGACGGTAAGATAAAGTTCAAAAAGTATGGTGGCAAGGACATCGAGCTTCGCGTAGCCACTGTGCCAACAGCCGGTGGAATGGAAGACGTCGTATTGCGTATCTTGCCCAGTGGTGATCCCTTGCCCCTTGACAAGATAGGCTTTTCCAAAAGGAACTATGAGGCCTTCTTGGATCTTATTACTCAGCCATACGGCATTGTATTTGTGTGCGGCCCGACAGGCTCCGGAAAGACGACAACGCTTCATTCTGCCCTTGGATACATCAACAAGCCGAGCATCAAGATATGGACGGCAGAAGACCCTGTGGAGATCACCCAGGTAGGTCTGCGCCAGGTTCAGACCCACCATAAGATAGGTTTTGATTTTGCCGCAGCCATGCGCTCTTTTCTTAGGGCCGACCCGGACGTTATAATGGTAGGGGAGATGCGAGACAAAGAAACCACGCACATTGGTATTGAGGCGTCTCTTACCGGCCACCTTGTATTTTCCACCCTCCACACCAACAGCGCGCCGGAGAGCATAACCCGGTTGCTCGATTTAGGGATGGACCCGTTTAATTTTGCTGATGCTATCCTGGGTATCATGGCTCAACGACTGGTTCGCATTCTTTGCCCTAAGTGCAAAAAGCCGTATAACCCCTCCAGAGAAGAATACGACGAATTGGTTCGTGAATACGACCCTGAAGCATTTGAAAGACTAACCATCCCCTATTCAAGCGACCTCACGCTGTATAAGGCTGTGGGGTGCCCCGCATGCAACAATGCAGGCTACCGTGGCCGCATGGGTATCCACGAGCTCTTAGTTGGAACCGACTCAATGAAAAAACTTATCCAGGAAAAGGCCAATATGCTAATTATCCGCGAGCAGGCCGTCAAAGACGGAATGACGACCCTTAAACAAGACGGTATCGGGAAAATATTTTCCGGGCAGACCGATTTATTGCAGGTCAGGACGGTTTGTATAAAATAAAATTAATCCCCCAATCCTTCCTCAAACTTCCTGAGCTGGCTTTCATAATAGTGCCTGTCTTTCGGGTCCGTGGCCAGGGCTTGTTTGATGGCAATGATAGCTTTTTCGTGTAATCCGTTTACATAGTAACTTTCGGCCAGGGTATCGAGGATGTGTGACTCGGGCCTTAACGTCGCAGCCAGTTCTGCATTGACCAGGGCCTTTGAAGGATCTCGGTACTGCCACTGCTCGCATGTTGCGTAGATCCAGGCCAGGTCATTTAATGCCTCTGCATTGTGTGGCGCAAATTCAATGGATTTTTCATAGGCACTGATAGCCTTCCCGTAGTCCTTGTTTTGGTAGTAAACGCTGCCGAGCAGGCTGTAAAGGGCGGGATCCGCAGGGTTTTGCTGAAGCTCCTTGACCAGTGTTTTTTCAAGTAAGTGGATGTTTATGGCCTTTCCGATTGCTCCGAAGTTGATGGCATAGCCAACGTATCCCACGCATAAGAGACCGGCAATGAATACCGCGACGCTTGAGCGCAATTTGCGGTCGTGTCGTGCGATCCACTCTCTGTTGATCTCGCATATATTCAGAAAATCAATCCTCTGACGAATGCTGAAATGGTGCCAGTTAGGTCTGTCATGCGATTGGCCGCTGTAGACGGCGATTTTTTCCAAAGATGAGACAAGCCCGCGGCCGGTCCCAAGAAGGCTGAATGCGTAAAGATCGGCCTGTCGTTCGCAGTTACGCATAAAATATCCGAAGACATAACGAAAATATACGACAAGTGTGACGGCCATGGCCCCTGCATAGAGTATTGAGATGAAACGAAATGATTCGGCCTTGGGGTCCTGTGCCATGGGAAGTGTAAGGTTGGCATAAAGGATTGCATAAAGGATCAGGTCAAAAACAGCATATGAGAGCACGATAAGCCCCAAAAAGAAAATGAGGTATAAAACGAGGTGCTTTTTCTTGATGTGACCGATCTCGTGGGCCATTACAGAGTCTATTTCCTCATCATTTAGAATCCGCAAGAGAGCCTGGGTGACAAGGATGTAACGGCATCTTTTCACCAACCCCATTACTCCGGCAGTCAGAATCCTGCCCTCAAAGATGGGCCAGTTCAAAATATTGTTATATCTTAGCTTCGCCTTTGTGCATAATTCTTCGATCCGTTTTCGCTGTGGTCCTTGGGGCAAAGGCCTACATCGCCAAAAAACCTTGATCAGACAAGGTGCGACAACAACGAGTGCCCCAAGAAAACAGGATAAGAAGATGACCTGTCCTTCTGGCGTGGCAAGAAGCTTTTTGGGGGGCTGAAAAGGCAGCAGATTGATGATATCTACCACTGCTGAGATCAGGAGCCATGGCAAGATCACCGGCAAGTTGAACGATATATTAGATAATACATAGGTTTTTCTGGAGACCTTTGCTTGAAACAGGCACGTATACGCATCATAAGCCATCCACCAGATGATGGCCAGGCAGACTACAAAAAGCCCTATGAACAAAAGGGCGCTCAGTGTCGGCAAAGCCGAGAAGGCCGGGATGGCCGTGACATAGAGCTGTAGGTTTAAGATATAGATATCTATTGCAATGATCAATATGGCCATGATGGCTTGTCGATGGAATATCCGGTCGAACCTGCCGTGTAGGCCAGACGGCCCGTTGAGGTAAATCTTCCTGGCAAGTGCCCGAAAAGCAGCCCGTGTGCTGGCCACAAACATGGCTACAAGCATCAAAAAGACGATTAAGGTCTCAAATGGTCCGAGATAAGGTTTTTCCGGAGGGTAGTAGGTAGTGAAAATAAGGAGAACTACGATGAAGTAGATGAAATTGCCAAACATCAGGGAAGAAAAAACAAATAGCATACCGCAGAGGACACAGAGATCACAGAGAACAAATATAATAAATTCATTAGCCTGCGATCTCCGTATACTATGCGGTGAATATTAACCGGGTTGAGCGGTTCAGCGTTCAAGATTCCGGGTTGAAACGCCTTAATCCCGCTGCAAAGCGGGATCAACAAAAAGGAAAACACATTGATAGGTGCAAATGTTATGTTTCACCCAATGGGCAAAAAAGGCTAATCTGAATCATGCCTTAACTGCCATGAATAAAGTTAAGGATATTAGCAGACTATATCCTTTGAACCTTGAACCCTGAACCGCTCACTTTAGGTATTAACGACTCTGGTGGTCGGGACGACTGGATTTGAACCAGCGACCCCAGCGTCCCGAACGCTGTGCTCTACCAGGCTGAGCCACGTCCCGACCTGCTGCTGATTTTTTAAGCTATTTTTTTGAGATTGTCAACAATTTGCACGCAAAGAGCAACGCGACCACATGGGAATGGCTTGCTATAGGCTTTAAGATAAAGATTTTGGATGCGTTATCGGTCGTCAACGTACGACGAGTAAGCCTTCCTCCCTCTAGCCTTCCCAAAATCTTTATCTTAAAGCCTATACAAGCCGTTGTCAAAAGGATCTTGAAGCATGATAATCTGCTCCCTGCCCGGGCCTACTGACACTATTTGAACCGGTGTTTCCACGAGTTCTTCAATCCGCCGGATATACCTTTTGGCATTTACCGGGAGATCATCTTGATCGTGAATGCCTGTAATATCATCAGACCAGCCTGGCAACTCCTCATAGATGGGTTCACACGCTTCAAGCACTTTTAAGGCCGACGGGAATTCTGTGAGTCTTTCTTGCTTGTATCGATAAGCTGTGCATATTCTAAGCGTTTCAAGGCCGCTCAGCACGTCGAGCTTGGTTATGGCAAGACCGGTCAGGCTGTTTATGCGTGCAGAATTTCGTACTACGACCGCATCGAGCCAGCCGCATCGTCTGCGTCTTCCCGTAGTGGCGCCAAACTCGGCCCCTCTTTGTTGAATCCGGTCGCCTGTTTCATCATTAAGCTCCGTGGGCAAAGGGCCACTTCCCACCCGGGTAGTGTATGCCTTTACCATGCCAATGACGCCATGGATTTGGGTGGGACCGATACCAGTCCCGGAACACGCATTTCCCGCTACCGTGTTAGATGAGGTGACGAACGGATACGTGCCGTGGTCTATGTCGAGATGCGTGCCCTGGGCCCCTTCAAACAGGATATGATCTCCGGCCTTGACAGCATGGCTGAGAACAAGCGAAACATTAGCAACATGGGGCAGGAGAATTTCCGCATACCGCAAATATTCATTTAGAATCGATGCCTGGTCAATAGTTTCAGACTTCAGAAGCTCCTTTAAGTAAAAGTTTTTTTCAGGCAAAACAGAAGACAGTTTTTCCTCAAAGACCCCAGGGTCAATGAGGTCACAAAAACGAATCCCCCGCCTGGTAACCTTATCTTCATAACAAGGCCCTATACCACGACCTGTGGTGCCGAGTTTCTTGTCTCCTTTGAGCCTTTCTCTGCCCTGGTCCACAAGTCTGTGATAGGGCATAATCAGATGGGCATTTTCGCTGACCAACAGATTGTGAGGCCCCACAGTGATGCCACGTTCCTGTAAATCCGTGATTTCCTGGATCAGGACACCGGGGTCAACCACCACACCGTTTCCGATCAGGCAGAGCTTATCCGGGTGAAGGATCCCGGATGGAATCAGATGACTGATGAATGATTCTCCTCCCACGACCATGGTGTGCCCGGCGTTGTTGCCTCCCTGAAAGCGGACCACGATACTGGCCTTTTCTGCCAGCACGTCTACGACCTTTCCTTTGCCTTCGTCTCCCCACTGGGTGCCAATTACGACAATATTTGACATAATACACTCCTTACGAACTGATCAAAAACTTTGTATAGCACATTTTTGTTGTCAACCTCAGCCGTTGTGGGGCTTGCCATGGTAACGCTTTTCTTCAAAGAAGGCATGGATCAATTCTCTGCATTCGCTTTCAAGGACGCCCCCTATAACCTCAATAACGTGATTCAGTCGAGGATCTGCAGCCAGGTTGTAACAGGAGCCTGCCGCCCCCCATTTAGGATCTTTGGCTCCGTAAACGATTTTTGAAACCCTTGCGTTGAGCAATGCCCCCATGCACATGATGCAAGGCTCGATGGTAACATAAAGGGTGGTATTCAGGAGACGATAGTTTCCAAGGGCATTAGCGGCTGATCGGAGAGCCAAGATCTCCGCATGGGCCGTTGGGTCACAAAGTGTGATGGTTTGGTTGTGCGCCTTGGCAAGTAACTTACCACTCTCGGTAATGAGCACCGCGCCTACAGGCACCTCATCTTCTCTGGCAGCTTGTTGTGCCTCAAAGATTGCCTGCTCCATTAAGTCGGTATCCGTCAACGTCTGACTCCACGCTTGGGCTTGACAGAACAGTCTAAAAACACTATAAACCGACCTATAGACTTTCACATATTAAATTTCACAAGGCCAGAGGGAGGAGGCTGTATTGTAATACGCCGACGACCGATAACGCCGTGAAATTTTATATGTGAAAGTCTATAAACAAATGCGCCCATAGCTCAGTGGATAGAGCGCCGGACTACGAATCCGTAGGCCGGGTGTTCGAATCACCCTGGGCGCACCAGTAAAACTAAGGACTTGGCCGTTTCGGTCAAGTCCTTTTTCCTTTCTAACGCCCGCGCTTCACGCCGCCCAGTATCCGCCAGTTAGTAACCGTTCACGATTGACCGATGTCCGTTGTCCGTTATTGGTTGTCTGCTCCGACCTCTGACCTCCGCTCCCTGCCCGTCAGTGATTGGAAAACGGAGAACTGTGAACTGCTGCGCGTAGCCTTAACACCCTACGCATTTTCTTACTGGACCTTGGGAGTTAGAATGATGGTATGTTTTTCATTATCAATATGTATTTTAAAGTTATTCATGAAGTCCATGCCCAAAATGCCGTCAAATTTGGTATTTTCTACGAGAGGCAGATCCGTTATTGCCACAGGGAAGTTGTTTCTGCTCAGGTCTCCGACCTGGATGGAATCGAGCCTTGCCAGTTGCGCTTCAATGTCCATGGCCACGGTTTTCAATGTTATTGGGCTGCCTGGTTCTTCAGGCAACTTGAGTTCCCGTGCCAGCTCTCTTGAAACAATAGTGATTCCGGATCCGGTATCAACCAGCACCCTGGCATGGAAGAAGTCATTCAAGACAACTGGCACAATAATGTGCCCGCCAACAGGGGAAAACTTGACAATGGTCATCACTTCTTCATTTATTTCTTCGTGGTTCTTGTCACTGCCTGTTTTCTCTTCCTCCTTTTCGGTTTGTTCCTTCTCTTTTACCTCTTGGCTAGCGGCTTGCTCCTCTACCTTCCTGGACAGTCTGTCCATATCAGCCAGAGAGTAGTAGATATAGATGTCATAGGCCTCCCGGTCATCGTCGGACGCATATTTAATGAAATTGGCGAATTCCTGATCAGCCAACTCGTATTGTGCCTGGCGATAGTAAATTGCGCCAAGACGAAAGAAGGCAGGTGCAAATTCAGGATCTAGTTTTATTGCCTTTTCATAGTATTCGATTTCCGCATCAGAATCATCGTCTAGTGCTCTTCCTTTTTCAAACCATTGACTTTCTGTGCCTGTTTCTCCCTCTGTGTCATACGCTGGCTGGCCCTTTTCATTATCTCTATGCGAGGGGATTTTGTGGATTGTTTCGTCCTCACCATGACCCTCCTGGGAAGCTCTTGGCGATCTGCGACGATTATCTGATCTCTGTCGGCCATAATCTCTGCTGGCAGTCATTGATTCGCTGGGTTTCAGTTCGGGACGGGCTTCTTTGTCTAATTGGACTAAACCCTCATAATGTCTATCTTCACCAGTTCCAAGATAATGTCCGTTCTTTCGGGATGAGAACAGGTAGAGGGCAACGGAAAAGACTGCGATCCCCACTAGTAAAGCCAGTATCCCTGCTTTGAACCGCTTTCTCTTTTTCTGCTTGAGGGATGTTTCAATATGAACACCACAAAAAGCACAATAAATATCATCTGGTTGGTCAAATCCGCACTTTGGGCAAATCATTTGATAAGACCTGTTTGTACGCCTGGCGGGATTCTAACCTGCGACCTATGGATTAGAAGTCCTTGTTCTCGCATAGACTTTCACATATTAAATTTCACAGCGTTATCGGTCGTCGGCGTATTACAATACAGCCTCCTCCCTCTGGCCTTGTGAAATTTATTATGTGAAAGTCTATACATAAGTATTTGGTGCGTCAGCTTCGCGACATGAAAAGTCTATAGGCATGCTGCCATGGACTGCCATAAAAATCAAACCTTTTAATCAGGTGGGCTTGGGTCCCTCATATCAGAATCTCACGCGGAGCAAGTGCGGAAAATTCCCTTGCTTTTTTGCGCCTGCGGGGTTAATTAAAGGTGTAACCGTTCACACCCCCGTGCCCCAAGTCTTTTCGACCGAGTCGTAGACCGGGTTTCAGGCTGTATTAGAAGTACCAAAAGGGGAAGAGTGAACGCATACTTAAATGCTCGTGGGGATGTAGCTCAGTCGGGAGAGCGGTACGTTCGCAACGTACAGGTCAGGGGTTCGAATCCCCTCATCTCCACCACCGGTTTATGCCGCATGTGGCAGAGCGCGAAGAGCAAGGAAAAAATGCATCCGACAAAATTTACCAAGCGTACAGCCAAAATTACACGCACGACCAATGAAACAGACATCACACTGAGATTGACCATTGAAGGAACGGGCAAGGGGACCATCTCCTCTGGTATTCCGTTTCTGGACCACATGCTCACGTTGATGACGGCCCACGGTTTTTTTGATCTCAGCTTGAACGCAAAGGGTGACATTGAGGTAGATGGGCATCACACGGTTGAAGATATTGGTTTAGCCCTTGGGGAAGCTTTTAGCAAAGCACTCGGAGAGAGAAAAGGAATAAGACGTTATGGGAGAAGCCTGGTGCCTATGGACGAGGCATTGGCATCCGTGGTCATCGACTTTTCGAATCGGCCTTTCTTGGTCTACAATGTCGATTTTTGGAGATCCAGTACCGGACGCTTTGACGTAGAACTCGTTCAAGAGTTCTTCAGGGCTTTTGCGACGAAAAGCGGCGCAACCCTCCACATCAATCTCATGTACGGTGAGAATACACACCACATCATCGAGGCCATATTTAAAGGCTTTGGCCAGGCACTCGAGGAGGCCGCCACGTTGGACGAAAGGATTATAGGTGTTCGTTCTACGAAAGGCACACTATAAGAGAGATGGTATGGGCTATGCTGGAAACAAAACCTGCAATCCGCCGTTTTTTCCTTGTATCAGTTATTTTGGCCACAGCGACTCTTTTCGTCCTGGGATGTGCCTCAACCCTGCCTGCTCCGGCGCCTGAAACAATCCCAGCCTTAAATATTAAAAGCGTGGTTGTTCTGCCGTTCAACAAGTCGACTGAACGTTGTGAGAACGGCATGAGCGTTCGTTGTCCAGTGTGTGGTGCTATATTCCAAACAGGCCCTGTTGCGATTGGCGCTGAGTCATTCATGACCGAACAGCTTGTTGCTTTGGTAACGGAAAAAACCGGTTGCACACTGATCCCGCCCGGCACGGCAGAGGGTGTTCGTTCTCGAATCCTTGCCGGAGAACTGCAGATCTCAGAGCGCGGGCTCCTTGTGGGAACCGGGAAGGAACTTAGGGCAGATGCCGTCATTAATGGGACGATTTACCGCTTTCAACAGCGTATGGGGACTTCATTGTCTGTGGATAAACCGGCCTCTGTGGCCTTCGGCATCCATTTGATCCGTGTGGCTGACAGCCGGTTGATATGGGTCGGGCATTTTGACGAAACCCAACAAAGCCTGAGCGAAAACCTGTTCAAGTTGGCCAGCTTCATCAAAAGGGGAGGGGGGTGGCTCACGGTAGAGGAATTGGCTACATTCGGGCTGCGTGAGACCATGGCCACCTTTCCTTTGCATTGAACCTGGGTTGAGCGGTTCAGCGTTCAAGGTTCAGGGTTGAAACGCCCCAATCCCGCTGCAAAGCGGGATCAACAAAAGGAAAACACGTTGATAGGTGCTAATGTTATGTTTCACCCAATGGGTGAAAGAGGCTAATCTGAATTATGCCTCAAGCGCCATGAATAAAGTTAAGGATATTAGCAGACTATATCCTTTGAACCTTGAACCCTGAACCTTGAACCGCTCACTTTAGGTTGAAAGGAAGACCCGACCGTGCTGATTATTCCTGCCGTAGACATTAAGGGGGGGCGCTGTGTGCGGCTCCTCCAGGGACGAAAGGACTCTGAAACGGTGTTTTCTGATGATCCTTCGTTGATGGCTGCCAGATGGGAGAGTGAAGGGGCAGAAATTCTGCATGTTGTAGACCTGGACGGGGCTTTTGAAAGGAGCCCTAAGAATGTGGAAGCGATTAAAGGCATCCTGGACAAAGTCAATATTCCCATTCAGTTAGGGGGCGGCTTAAGGACCATGGATACCATTTCTATGTATTTGGATTTGGGTGCAGCCAGAGTCATCCTGGGGACAGAGGCGATTCGGAATCCAGGCATTGTTGAGGAGGCTTGCCAGGCGTATCCGGGCAGGATCATTGTCGGCATTGACGCCCGCGGTGGCATGGTGGCCGTGGATGGATGGACCGAGACAACCGAGCGAGAAGCTATTGATGTAGCAAAGAGTTTTGAGACGTGTGATCTGGCAGCAATTGTCTTTACAGACATTGACAGAGACGGAATGCAAACCGGTCCGAGTATCGACCAGACCAGGCGATTGGCCGAATCTGTATCGATTCCGATCATCGCCTCTGGCGGCGTGTCCAATATTGACGATATCAAGTCTCTGCTTCCATTAGAGGCTGTAGGTGTTCAGGGCGTGATCACGGGGCGAGCCTTGTATTCAGGTGCCCTGGATTTGAAGAAAGCCTTAAGGGTCTGTTTGAAAAGCGACTAATGTTTTTTTTCTTGACATGCTGGCACAGAAGTCGTATAATTTAAGTTTAAAAAATTTGCTGAATGTAAAAAAACGTCAAGCAAACCCTTTTCTGGATCTCACTGACCTGACTATCGACTTTCACATATTAAATTTCACCGCGTTATCGGTCGTCGGCGTATTACAATACAGCCTCCTTCCTCTGGCCTTGTGAAATTTAATATGTGAAAGTCAATACGTCTTCTCTGCTTGTGCAGGAGGTATACCTCGGAAGGTTGCAAATTGCGTTTTTTTCGGTGAGCAATGAGCATCAAGAGCAAGGCGCGAAGGCGCGGAATAGCAGGCTATTGCAAGCCTGAGCAACGCAGCTATTGGTGTTCATGGCCAG
>JAUVJO010000073.1 GCA_030592345.1 Deltaproteobacteria bacterium | reverse complement strand
CCGTGTTGCTCAGGCTTGCAATAGCCAGCTATAGACTTACACATATTAAATTTCACAGCGTTATCGGTCGTCGGCGTATTACAATACAGCCTCCTCCCTCTGGCCTTGTGAAATTTCATATGTGAAAATCTATATTGCGCGCCTTCGCGCCTTGCTCTTGATGCTCATTGCTCACCGAAAAAACGCAATTTGCAACCTTCCGAGGTATAACGGACGGAGGTGTCAGGTTTTCCAGAAACCTAATTACCAGTATGCCCGAACCCACCCTCGTTTCGCTTGGTTTCTTCAAGTACGTCCACGACCTTCAAGCGTGCCTGACATACCTTCTGAATAACGAGCTGGGCAATCCTGTCGCCGCGGCGAAGCGTGTAAGGCTTTTCCCCCAAATTGATAAGCCCGACCTTAATTTCGCCTCTGTAATCAGCGTCTATGGTGCCAGGGGTGTTAATGATGGTAATACCGTGCTTGCAAGCCATGCCACTTCTGGGTCGAACCTGGGCCTCAAATCCTTCAGGGAGTGCCATTGCGATTCCGGTGGGAATCAGTGCAATAGCTCCCACCTGCAGGACATGGTCTCCGTTGATTCCTGCACAAAGATCCATTCCCGAGGAATGTGGAGTCATATAGCGGGGCAGGGGAATATCCGAATCATCTTCCGGCCGGAGTCGGCGGATCTTGATCGTTGGGTTAGGCATCGTGAACTAGAGTGAGCTAAAGTGCCTAAAGTGCCTAAAGTGAGCTAAAGTTAAAAAAAGGATATAATAATGTTTTTTCCCTTCCTCAACTTTAGGCACTTTAGCTCACTTTAGTTCACTTTAGGCACTTTCTCTCATAGGGTTAACATCTCTTCGTACAACCCTTTCTCGTCCACAGGTCCGAGGAGGGTCAAGGACAAAGACTCGTTTTGGAAAAGATCCCGGGCAAGCTCCAATATGTCTTCGGCAGTGACCTTTTCGATTTTATCTTCCACCTCTTTCAAAGGCACATTACGACCAAAATGGATCTCATTGTGAGCAAGGCGAGTCATCTGGTTTTCAGTACTTTCAGCACCAAGATAGAGTCCGCTCTTCAAGTATTCTTTGGCGTTTCTCAGCTCGGAACCATCCACAGGTTTTCCTTTTAATTGCTTCATCTCCTTGATGATAATTTCCAGGACTTCTTGTGTGTCGGACTTCTCAGTCGCGACATAAACGCCAGACATACCCGTGTCAGAGTACAGCGAGAGAAAAGAGTATACAGCATAGGCAAGGCCGCGGCGCTCGCGGATTTCCTGGAATAGCCGGGAACTCATGTTCCCTCCCAGGATGACATTCATGATAGAACATGGATAGCGTCTTGGATCCGTGGCGTGGACGCCCCTGGTTCCAAGGCAAACGTGGACCTGTTCCAAAATCTTTGGATGGGCTGTTATGACCCGATCCATGGCTGGCGGAGTGCGTTCCGGAAAGCTATTCTTGTTGGAAACCACTTCAAAGGACCGAGTAGTCAATTCTGCAAAGGTTTCATGCTCCAGGTTTCCTGCTGCGGCAATGACGATACGCCCTGGTTGGTAGGCACGGCTGAAATATTCCTTGATAATTGCAGAACTAAAGCCTGCCACTGTTTCAGGAGTTCCAACGATCGAGCGGCCCAGAGGGTGGTCCCTCCAAACGGCCTGTGCCAAAAGGACATGGACGTACTCATCGGGTGTGTCCTCTAACATTTTAATCTCTTGGAAAATGACCTGGCGTTCCCGTTCCACTTCCTCGGTGTCGAAAAGAGAGTTCAAGAAAATATCAGACAAGAGGTCCACCATGGTATTCGTGTAGATATCCAAAACCTTGGCGTGATAGCAGGTATTTTCTTTTGCAGTAAAGGCGTTACATTGGCCGCCGATGGCGTCAAAATCCTTGGCGATTTCAATGGCCGATCGCTTCTCGGTTCCTTTGAAAATCATATGCTCGATGAAGTGAGAAAGCCCGCTTTCCTCCGGGCTTTCATCACGTGCACCTATATTAACCCACACTCCCATAGCTATCGAGCGAGCATGAGGTATTTTCCTGGTAACGACTCTGATCCCGTTGTCCAGGACGGTTTTACTGCAATCACCTATCACTATTTTGCTCCTCTAAGAGAGCCTTTCGACTCAAACGAATCTTGCCGGCACGATCTATTTCCAGTACCTTAACCATAACCTTGTCGCCCTCATTCAAGACATCGGTTACCTTCTGCACACGCTTTGAATCGAGCTGAGAAATATGTACCAGCCCATCTGTTCCAGGGAGTATTTCCACAAAGGCTCCAAAATCCATGATTTTGCGCACTGTCCCCTCATAGATCTCACCGACCTCAGCCACCCGGACAATACTTTTGATCACATCTTGGGCGTTTTGGGCTTTTTCCTGGTTCGACGCAACGATCTTAACCAATCCGGAGTCTTCCACTTCTACTCGTGTATCAGTCTCCAACTGGATTGCCCTGATCATCTTGCCGCCAGGTCCAATGACCTCCCGGATCTTCTCAGGGTTGATCTGCATAGTAAGGATCTTGGGCGCATAAGGAGAGATTCCCGACCTGGGTTCTTTCAAGGCTTCCTGCATGTTGTCCAGAATGATCTGTCGTCCCTTGCGAGCCTGCTCAAGGGCTTGTTGCATGATCGGCCTGGTCAGGCCTTGAATCTTGATATCCATCTGAAGAGATGTGATACCTTCGCGCGTGCCGGCCACCTTGAAGTCCATATCTCCCACGTGGTCCTCGTCACCCAGGATGTCTGAGAGTATTATAACCTTGTCCCCTTCCTTTACGAGACCCATGGCAATCCCAGCCACTGGCGCGCTGACAGGAACACCAGCATCCATAAGGGCAAGGCTGCCGGCACACACTGTGGCCATAGAAGAAGAACCGTTCGATTCCATGATCTCAGACACGATGCGTATGGTGTAGTCAAACTCTTCCTTGTCAGGCAATACCTTCTCAATTGCTCGGGTAGAAAGACCGCCATGTCCGATTTCCCTGCGGCCGGGACCTCCCAATCGCCTTGCTTCTCCAACACAAAACGGCGGGAAATTATAATGAAGCATAAAAGGCTTGAAAATGTCGCCATCCAAGGTCTCAACGCGCTGCTCATCGCCTGTGGAACCAAGGGTTACAATTCCAAGGGCCTGGGTTTCACCACGCGTGAAAAGAGCCGACCCATGCGTGCGAGGCAATATACCTACCTCGCATTTGATGGGGCGAACCTCATCAAAACGACGGCCGTCAATGCGACCGCCCTCCACTACGACAAGGTCTCGTATGGTTCTTCGCTCAATGGCCTGAAAAACGTCATAAACCTCACCGCGACGATCTCTATAGTCTTCTCCAAGAGCTGCGAGAACATCGTCTTTTATCCTTTGGACCGCATCCTGACGTTTGAGCTTTTCAGGGATCCGGACAGCTTCTCTGATGCGCTCTGCGGCCATCTCCTCTATCCTGAGGACAATGCCTTGGTCCACTTCCTTCGAAGATATCCGACGTTTCTCCAGGCTGACGACCTCCTTGAGCTTGACTTGAAGATCTATAATTGGCTGCATGGCTTGATGGCCAAAAAAGATGGCCTCGAGCATATCTTCCTCTTTGACAAAAAGCCCCCCCCCTCCACCATGAGTACGGCATCTCTGCTGCCTGCGACTATCAGATTGATGTCGCTTTCCAAGAATTCTTGCCGGCCGGGATTTGCCTTGAGCTGTCCATCAATACGACCGACACGCACACACGCGATAGGTCCGGCAAAGGGGATGTTTGATATTTCCAGGGCTGCCGAGGAACCGATGACAGCCAAAATATCAGGATCATTCTCATCGTCCACTGACAGGACGGTGGCGATGACTTGCGTCTCGTACCTATAGTTTTTCGGAAACAAGGGCCTTATAGGCCTATCTATGATCCTAGCGGTCAGTGTTTCCTTTTCTGTTGGCCGTCCAATCTCCCTGCGAAAGTAGTTTCCAGGGATTCTGCCTGCCGCATACCCTTTTTCCATATACTCTACAGTCAGCGGGACAAAATCTATTCCTTCTCGCATTTCATTCGTAGAAACAGCCGTCACTAATACAATAGTCTCGCCATACCGAACCAAGACAGCCCCACTGGCCTGTCGGGCAATCCTTCCTGTTTCTACAGTGAGCGTCTTGCCACCTACCTCTCCATTAAAAGACACTTCCATTGTTATTCTCCTCTTGCTCCATTTCTTGCGTTCAGATCAAAAATCAATCCCGAAGCTGTACCTGACGGCTAGAAAACATTCGACAGGGTCAGATTGGAATGATTATTTTCGCAAACCAAGGGCTTGAATAATCTTGCGATAGCGATTGATGTCCTTGCCCTTTAAATAGTTCAACAATCGCCTTCGCTGGCCCACCAACTTCAACAACCCCCGTCTGGAATGGTGGTCCTTCTTGTGGACCTTAAAGTGCCCATTGAGATAAGTGATACGGTGGGTCAGAAGGGCAATCTGGACCTCAGGCGACCCTGTATCTGTCTCATGCAGCTTGAACTGACCAATCAACTCCCCCTTTTTTTCTGCTGCGAAAGCCACTTTCAAAACCTCCTATGTTTAGTTAGGTTATTAGGGCATCTTTCAAAATCGAGCAAAAGTAGTTTACACTTTCTTCGAAATGAAGGCCGGGTTTCAGTGTTCAGGTTTCAGGTGTCGGGTGTCAGGTTTGCGGCGTTCGCCTTGAAAACAGCACAGTTTTTGCGTTTCTCTTTCCTGACACCTGAAACCTGAAACCTCCGTCTTTCCTGACACCTGAATGCAACCAAAATGCCAGGAAAAAGTGTAAACAGACTTATGAAGGATGCCGTTATTAGTTATTCGTGATTCGAGTGAGTGCAAGTGTCACGTAGCACCCGGTTCACGATTACCCGATTCAGATTCATGAATTGCCATTCGGAAATACACATGCATATGGGTAGACACCGTTTTTCTCCTTTGAAGCCAGGATGGCAAGGAGGTCTCCCTTGTCGTCAGTAACCTTGATCCATGGAGCAATTGTATTTTCAACAGGTGCCAACTCAGATTTGCTTACCGGTTGCCCATGTCGAATCCTTTGTGCCAATGGATAGCCTGCCTGAATCTCCGGAATCTTCTTTAGTGCATTGGTCATGGGAATGATACAGCTTGAGACCTTTCCCTCAAGCGCAAGCTCCGCCAGGTTTTCCAGGGACAAGGCGTCTTCTAGCGTGAATCCGCCACTTTCGGTTCGACACAACCGGACTAAATGCGCACCACATCCCAAAGCTTCCCCAATATCAGCACACAAAGTTCGAACATAGGTTCCATGGCCACAGCTCAGTTCAAAACGGACAAAGGGAAGGTCAATGTCAAGGACTTCAAGTTTGTAGATAGTAATCCGTCTAGGAGCTTTCTGCACAAAGGTCCCCTGCCTGGCCAGCTTGTAAAGGGGCACCCCGTGGTGTTTAAGAGCTGAAAAGGCCGGCGGGACTTGTTCCTTGATCTCCAAGAAGCGCCGGAAGGTCGAGTGAACCTTGTCGTGTGTAACATCCAGACTGGGCTCCCTTGAGATAATTCGTCCCGTGAGATCCTGGGTGTCGGTTCGAAGCCCCAGGCGCATGACCGCCTCGTAACTTTTTTTCCCATACATAAGAAACTGCGCAAGTCGTGTGGCCTGATTAATACAGCAGATCAGCACACCAGTGGCAAACGGATCGAGAGTGCCTGTGTGGCCGACCTTTTTTGCCATTAAGATGGTTTTTACTTTAGCCACCACTCGGGCAGATGTAATGTCTCGAGGTTTGTCCACAACCACAATGCCGTTCATCCAGCCCTTTTCATGCTGTTCTCATCGTGTATTGTCTTAAAGATCCTGTTCATGGCATCAGCCCGGTCAAATGATTCGTCGTAAACGAACTTTAGTTCCGGCACATGTCTCAATTCCAGACGATGGCTTATTTTGCGCTTCATGAAGCCGGCAGCGCTCTTAAATCCATCCAGGGCACTGACCAACCGTTCTTGTCCTTTGGCAACGCTGAAATAGATGTGAGCTGAACGCAGGTCATCAGTTATATTTACGCGCGTGATAGTGACAAAATCCAAACGGGGGTCTTTGATCTTTGTCACCAGGAGATCGCATAACTCCTTTTGAATCAAGCCCTCTACTCTATCAGCTCGTCTAAAACGCATTATACGTTGATAATCTCCATCTCCGTCTCGATGATTTCGGCTGACTCCACGGTTTCGACAAAATTCAGGGCCTTGTCGAGTTTTGAATTTATGAACCTGCGATCGTTGCCAACAAATGCCAGCCCTATTTCTGCACGTTGGAGACTATCGTTCGCTCCCACCTCGGCCACAGAGCAATTAAAGGAGTTCTGGAGCCGGCTTACAATACGTTTTACGATCTTACGCTTGCCCTTTAACGAGGTATTGCCCTGGAGCCTGAAAACGATTGTGGCAATTCCAACAACCATTGTGTAAGTACCAATAATAAGTGCCTAAAGTGAACTAAAGTAAATTGAAGTGAGCTAAAGTACTTAAAGTGTCTAAAGTGAACTAAAGTTAAAAAACGAAAATGATCTTGGTTTTTTCTCCGCGCTTAACTTTAGGCACTTTAAGTACTTTAGGCACTGTAGCTCACTTTAAGTACTTTAGCTCACTTTTTTTCCTTACTCCACCACCGGTTTGATTTCTTCTACCTCGTAACATTCGATGACGTCACCGACCTTCACGTCATTGTAGTTTTCAATGCCAATTCCACACTCGTAACCGCTTTGTACTTCTTTGACGTCATCTTTAAAGCGGCGCAATGATCGTATTTTCCCCTTATAGATAACAACGCTGTCGCGAAGCAGTCGAACCGGTTGACCGCGTTCAATTTTCCCTTCGGTTACATAGCAACCTGCAATCATTCCCACCTTTGACACACTAAAAGTATCCCTAACCTCGGCCCGGCCAACAAGATGTTCTTCGAACGTGGATTCCATCAGGCCTGCAATGGCCCCCTTCATGTCATTAACCACATTATAAATCACATCGTAGAATCGGATGTCTATGTTTTGTTCAATTGCAAGCTGTCGCACCTTCAAGCCGGGTCGAACATTGAAGCCCAGGACAATGGCGTCAGAGACTTTGGCCAACATGATATCTGATTCTGCTATCGCTCCGGTGGCAGAATGCACGATGTTAACTTTGACATCCTTCGACTCAATCTTGTGTACAGCGTCGGACAATGCCTCTATGGATCCCTGAACATCTGCCCGGATTATCAGATTCAACTCCTTGACAATGCCGTCTTGCATTTGTTCGTAATACATTTCCAGACTTAACTTGCTAGTCTTTGCCAGTTCCCGCATTCGCTGTTTTTGGGCACGATGGAAAGCGACTTGTTTTGCCGCCTTTTCGTCACTCATGGCAACAAACTCATCTCCTGCCATTGGAACACCTGACAGCCCCTGAATCTCAACAGGGATAGAAGGTCCGGCCTTGTCCAAACGATTGCCCCGATCGTCAATCATGGCTCGGATTCTCCCGTAATGCGTGCCACAGACCATAGCGTCGCCTGGCCGCAATGTACCATCTTGAACGAGCACTGTAGCCACCGAGCCTTTCCCTGGGTCAAGCTTAGCCTCGATGACAGTGCCCCTTGATAGCTTATCAGGATTGGCTTTTAACTCCTGGACATCGGCCTGGAGGAGTATCATCTCGAGCAGATCCCTTAAACCTATCCTTTGCTTGGCCGATATGTTTACGACGATGGTCTCCCCGCTCCATTCTTCCGGGGTAAGACCCTGTTCGGCCAATTCCCTTTTGACCCGATCCGGCAATGCATCTGGTTTGTCGATCTTATTGATAGCTACAAGAATAGGTACATTGGCCGCCTTGGCATGGTTAATCGCTTCAATGGTTTGTGGCATTACCCCGTCATCCGCAGCTACCACCAGCACCACCATGTCGGTTATGTCAGCACCCCTGGCACGCATGGCTGTAAAGGCTTCATGGCCTGGCGTGTCAAGAAACACCACAGGCCTATCTCCCACATTAACAGAGTAAGCCCCAATGTGCTGTGTGATGCCCCCTGCTTCGCCGTCAATCACGTTCGTTTCACGGATAGCATCCAGGAGGGATGTTTTTCCGTGATCAACGTGCCCCATGATGGTCACCACTGGAGGTCTAGGCTTTAATTTGGCCGGATCATCCTTTTCCATGCGAACGATGTTCTCCTCCTCAAAAGCGACTGTCTCGACTTCGTAACCAAATTCACTGGCAACCACGCTGGCCGTGTCAAAATCGATAGCCTGGTTAATCGTGGCAATCACTCCTTGTGCCATTAATCCTTTGATGACTTCACTCGCCTTTATTCCCATGCGTCTAGCCAGATCCGAGACCACAATGGCTTCATCGATCTTGATGCGACGCTTGATCGCTTTAGGCGTCGTAATCAAGGTCGTTTCGCCATCCGTGATGACCGTCCTGCCCTTACGAGGTTTTCGGCCCTTACGTCCCCTGAAGCCTCCCTTGTCATAGAGGTCAGACTTGTCGAGGACCTCCTTTTTGCGAAAAGAAATCTTCTTTTTGAGGAAGCGCTTATCTTTTTCCGATGCCTCTGGAGGCAATTGGTCCGTTTTCTTTGGTTTGCCTTTTGAAACGCGCCGAGGTTTTTCTTGTTCTTGCTCTATATGGCTTGGTGGTTCAGGTTCTGCTTTAACTGGGGGGGGCGATCCTTTTTCAGGGGTGGCTTCAGCAAGGTCGGGGGCTGCGGTTTTTATCTCGGGCAGCTTGATGATCTTGGCCGGCTTCTCCTTTTTGGCTCTGGGCTTTTTCTTTGGCTTGACTTTCTTGGCTGGTTCTGCCTCCTCAGGTTTGGCTTCCGTATCCTTCGCTTCAACCAGCCTGTCACTCTCTTCTTCGGAAACCTTTTCAGGGGCAACGGGTGAGACCTGCGCTGTCTCGACCTCGACCGATACCTCTACCGCTGCTTCTTGCTGTTCGGCCTCAGACACTACATCGCCTTCTGTCTTGGCAGGCAGGGCGATTTCTTGTTCCTTTGGTGGTTTTTTGACGATTTTCCTGCGCCTTCTGATGAGGGTCTCCTTGACCCGTTCCTCAACCACAACCTCTGATTTTGTCCCGAATATCAGTCCCTTGATCTGAGTTACCTTCTCCTCATCAACCACACTCATGTGACTCTTGACAGAGATGTTCAGCTCCTTTAACCTTTCCAACAGCACTTTGTTGGTCATATTGAGTTGCCTAGCAAGTTCGTATACTCGCATTTTATGCCATCCATTCCCTTGCACAGGCGCATCCACAACTTGGGGGGATGCATCCTCTTGAAATCACTTGCGCAGTATTTGTGGAGTAAAGGTGCGCTTCTTTAGTCAGTTGCCTCATCCGAATCCTCTTCAAGGCTGTCTTCCACTCCATCCGCATGGGATATCTGTTCATCCGAATCTTCTGAAGGTGCGCCCGTTTCGTCGGTTACCTCTGTCTCATCCGAACCCTCTTCAAGGCTGTCTTCCACTCCATCCACAGGGGATATCTGTTCATCTTCGTCTTTTTCAATATCTGTGCTCTCTTCCTGTTTCTCAAGGCCCTCCCGAGCTGCCTCTAGCAATGCCTGTGCTTTTATCTCGCCGATTCCCTTTATCTGAACAAGCTCCTCAACTGTAGAATTGGCAACTTCTTCAATTGAATACAAACCGTGTTCGTAAAGGGCGTCCGCCACGCCGGCCCCTACCTCCGGAAGTTGTAGCAAAGATTCATAACCAGTCCTCATGGCATGACTGTACTGGCTTTCACTTTTGATATCTATCCCCCAACCAGAGAGCTTAGAAGCAAGACGTACGTTTTGGCCTCGTTTGCCTATGGCAACAGATAGATATTCATCAGGTACGATCACTTCCATAACGCGGGTGTTCTCGTCGATCACTACACGGGAGACCTCTGCCGGTGCCAGGGCATTGCAGACAAACCTTGCCGGATCGCTGTGCCACGGAATGATATCGATTTTTTCGCCTTTCAGTTCCTGAACCACACTCTGGACCCGGTTTCCTTTCATGCCGACACACGCCCCTACAGGATCGATATCCGAATCATTCGATGCTACAGAGATCTTAGCGCGACCTCCGGGTTCACGAGCAGCGGCCATAATGGTTACGATGCCTTCGGTGATCTCTGGAACTTCGGTCTTAAAGAGGGCCACCAGGAACTGCGGGTGGGTTCGAGATACTATTATTTGAGGACCGCGAGTTTCACGGAGCACATCGACTATGTAAGCCCGAATTCTGTCGCCCCGACGATAGGTCTCGGAAGGAACCTGTTCATTGGTGGGAAGAACCGCCTCGGATCGACCAAGATTGACCACGATGTCTCCCCTGTCTATCCTCTGTACTATGCCATTTATTATCTGTCCTTTTCTATCGATAAAGCTATCATAGACAACGTCCCGTTCAGCAGCCTTCATTTTTTGGATGATAACCTGTTTTGCCGACTGGGCTGCAATTCTGCCAAACGTGGTTGTGTCCATTTTGGTGCCAAGGGAGTCTCCTACCTCACAGTCAGGGTCAAGCTTGACCCCTTCTTCCAGGCTTATCTCAATGTCAGGCTGAGTGACATCTTCAACCACCTCTTTGAACTGAAAGACTTCAATTTCGCCCAGTTCTTCATTATAATGGGCTTCGACGTCGACTTCAGTACCAAATTTTTTCCTTGCCGCGGACCTCAGGGCCTCTTCCAGCGTCTTGATCAGGATTTCTCGATCAATACCCCGGTCACGACTGACTTGTTCGACAACTCTTTTTACATCCGACACTAACATTTTCAATACCTT
>JAUVJO010000142.1 GCA_030592345.1 Deltaproteobacteria bacterium | reverse complement strand
TGACAAAGAAGACCTGACTGCCTTGGCTCTCTTCTACAACACAGCGCACGAATTCAGATATAGATTGGGCAGATGTTTTTTTGAGGAAATCTATGACGGTCGTACGCTTGCCTCCCTGCCCCACCGCCACTTTTATCTTGAGCATGAGATCATCGAGTGTGGTGTTGTCGGGTGCCTCGACCAGATAGAAGCCAGAATCTTTGTTGTTAAGGGCGTTGATTAGAAGGCCGAGTTCTTTACTCTTCATCCTAATTTTCCATGTCAATATTTTCAAGGAGGCTCTTTACTGCCGGATGGACATCAAACCACTGCTCCCCATTGTACTCAACCACTGCAAGACATGAAAGGAGAAAAAGGAGCCTTTCATCAAGAGGAAACTCCTTGGTAGTGGATCGGCTGACGTGCTGGAGCTTTTCATATAGACTTTTTGTTGTGGTTCCGGTGTCCGGATCATCTTCAATGGTTATCATCCCGCGATACTTGCTCTTGAGCCTCTCAAAGGCATAATCTGATGCATTTTTGTCAATAACATCTAGTCCCTGGAAACTTGCCGAATTTGCTGCAATCTCTATCATCTCAAAAAGGTCTCTCAATACGCCCCCTGATCTTTCGATCATAATATCGAGAACGTCATCTTCAAATAACGACAGTTCCGCTCTCCTATCAACAATCTCCCTGAGAACCTCAAACCCTTTAAGGAATCTTCCTCTCCCTTTTTCCGTTGTCTTGAGCATGGGAAGGCTGACATGCTTAAATCTGCCACTGACGTCCGCAAGGCAAGGGCTCATCAACGCGAAGATTGACACCGTAAATACTATGCTGGCATTGAGCTCTGAGAGGATACCGGAATGCCTGTAGAAAATCTCATGGGTTCTGGCCGTCTCGGCCTTGTCAAGATCTTCGATGATAACCAGGAGTTTCTTGCCCTTCTTTTCCAGGTTCAAGCTGATTTCGTTTATCATGATGTTGCAATGAGCCTTGAGGAGGCTGATTTTTTTCTCCAGTTTTTTCCTGTATTCCGTTTTACTCGAACTGGCGGACTTAATGGCTGCCTTAAACTCAGCGATCAGGCCGATAAGAGATGATAGTATCCCCCTATTCGCCTTCAGGCCTGCTTCTACCTCGAGCATATAGCCGGTTTCCTCAGCCTTTATTTCCGTAACGTCTGAAAGCCAGTTTTTTATCCTTTCGAATTCCTCACTGTCTTTATGAATAAGCTTGGCTTCTTCTGCCCGGTCTGCAAGTTGCTCCATCATCACCATGACAAGGTCAATATAATTGAGATCATTCACATCGAGCTCCTGGGTGACGGAAAACTGAACAATAAAGGTCGTCGAAGCGATGTCTATTATCAGTCTGTTAAGCTCCGTTGATTTACCAGAGCCCCTGTGTCCGGCGAAGAGTATTTTTGCGTTGTCTTTTTTCAGGTTTTGCTTCAGTTCTTCCACCCGTGAGAGGCTCTTATCCCTTTCCTTGTCCACAGGAACGTAGTAATCCTCAAACTCATCACCTGCCAGTGGAGCCTGGGGAAAGGCCGAAATAATCTCGGTTAATTTTGTGGCCCTTTTCAGCATCTGACCCTCCTTCGTTGTGTTCAGACTTTGGATTCATATATCACTTTTGCTGTGGTGTTCAATGATTCATGCGCCGGTATATATGTCATCCGCTCTTGGGAGAAGGATGCCCTGATCACTTCCGGTTCGGGCAACAGCCCGTCAAGGGCAGACCCCATCTCCTGATTATCTGCCAACCTAAAGAAACGGTAAAAAACAAGCTCATTTTGCTAGGTTTCTTTCGCAGTTGTCCATTTATCAGCCCACATAGCATGCAGTAATGTTTTATTTTCCCCGCTGGAATTTATTTCCTCCATCTTCTCGAAAAAGCCTTTATAGCATAATTTTTCGGCCTCCCGGATTGACATATTCCATCCGGATACCTTACGTAACTCTTGCCATTTATTGGGGAAAAAATTGGCGACAACCACTTCGCACATCAAAATGAGATCCATGGGCGGATAAGCCCAGCGAGGGATTGAAATAGGCATGTCAATTTCACGGTTTTGTGCGGTTGGCCAATGGCCGCCGAACTGAAGGTGAAAAAGAGGGCCATCCTGATAGGCCCCATCATTATTTTTATTGGCAAGGTCAACATGCCAACGAGAAATAGGTTTGCCCGAGCTACTCCAAATCTCAAGGGCGGAAAGCAATTGGTTGAAATAATGAGGACTATTATCGTCAACACTGATTTTGGTATAAATTTTTGGAGTAATGTACTCTAATGTTTCGTCAGCTACACGACTAAAGGTAATAGGAGTTGTCGGTGTTATTTCATGTCTCCACGTTTTTTTACGCTTTTTAGATTTCAAATGCACGGAAACAGTTTTAAAGGTGTTATAACTCGCGGCACCTATCAACTTGTCACGAAATAAAAGACCTCCCAGTTGATTAATGGCTTCCGCCATTTCAACCGCTTGCAGGACAGCCATTTACCCTTCTCCTTTTATCTCCCCATGTTCAATTTTATTAGCAACAAGGAGGTCATCTTCATGAACAGAGAGACGAGGATAAATATTTTGGTATTCTCCGGTTTGTACACACTTCCAACAGATTCTTTTAGGGTGGATTAGCCCGGGATGAGGAAGAGGCTCATATGCGGCGACAGAAAATTCCATCTCAGTCGGTTGCCGGCAGGAGGCACAGGCAAAAGCAAACATCGCGTCCGTGCGGCCTGTCCATTTTGATTTAGCAGGTATTAATTTGAGTCCGAAATTTTCATTTAAACATAGCACCCTTTGTTCCGCTGTCAAATAGCCAAGATGTTCGGAGCATAATTCCTGTCCTAATCGATGAAGCCTGTAGTTCCACCAGCGTTCCCACCCTTTACCAAAGATTCCGGTATAGGTGATTCCATTTTTATTCAGTACTGATAACAACTTATCGAGGTTTTTAGAGTCGGGTGAAATACCAAGGGATGCCAATAAGTTATTAAGGTCCAGCAAGATACCCGAGCGGTCAATGAAGTAGCGAAAGATATTGCGGATTACTTGATGAGGCGCCTTTAAGGCATTTAATTCTCTTAATGGTTGCTGATCGATTTCAGCTTTATCATCCTCATTGAGCCCTACAAGCAAATAAAGACGATCCTGTTTGTCCCAGATTCCAATTAGTTGTTTATAACCTCTTGCGAGAGATAGGATTTCCCGCCGGCACCGATCCGGCTCTTTTACAATTTCTTGTTTTGTGTAATGTCTGTCGAATAGATCATGGACGGTAAGGTCTGGTTCAAAATATTTTTTTATCTTATGTTCGTGAGACACGAGAATAATCGGAAAATCACTTTCTGTTGAGTCCAGAGCATTGTCCCGCAGATACTGCGCCAATGGTCCGGCTTTATATCTATTCGGTGCATCCTCCTTTTCACGCTCCTCATCCAGCCGGTAGTCCAACGCAACCAAGTCAGGTTTATCTGAAAGAAGTTTTTCCGCCAACTCCACGAGAGGAAGTTCGGGTTTGATAAACTCAACCTCCATGCCTTCTTTGCCAGCAATTGATAAATTTCCGCCTATGCCTTTGTCTCTCTCCGAATCGTCTACAAAAAATCCCTTATACATCATATTCACCCGACTTGTTTGTCAGAAATGGGAACGCCGAAGTCAAACCGGCACGTGAAACCGGCTTCCGGTTTTTCAATCCGCACAAAGCCGCCATTGGCGCTTGCGATATCAGAAACAATTTTAAGACCCAAGCCCGAGCCGGGCCCGACGATTTCATCTTCATGGTATTGGGTTGTTGTATAAAAAGCGTCAAAAATATATTCTGCGATATTTCCAGGGACGCCTGTGCCGGTATCCTGGAAAGTAATTACGGCATAACCATCTTTACAGCCCGCTTTAATGGAGATAACAAGCTGATCGGATTTCGCCCGCTCAATGGCCTTTACGGAGTTGGTAAGAAAATTGAATAACACGGAATCAATTTCGCTTTGGTGCATAGGAGCGGTCCGTAAGAAGGGAGGCTCGACTGTAAAAGACAATTTGATGCCCCGCGTTTTGAGATACCCGGCAAACTGGTCGGCAAATTTTTTGATGCGGCCATAGAGAGGGATTTCCGATTTGTTGCGGGAACCGGCATTATCCACTTGGGCGTTTATATATGCTGCAAGGTCATACAATCTACCCAGTCCCTCCTTCATCTCACTGAGAAATTCGCCATGCCCTGCCGTTTGCCTTGGCTCAAAACTGGCTGCAAGCTTATTGAAAGTATCAGTGACCCTGGTAAGCCCGCCACTCACTTCATGGCCGAAAATTGAAATGGAAATGCCAAGAGAGGCAAGGATACGAAGCATTTCTTCATATCGTATATGCTTTTTCTCCTTGGTTTCCGCTTCCTCTTCAAACCGTTGCGTTACTTCCATGGCCCTGGTCAGGGTCTCTCGGGCCTTTTCTTTCTCAGCCTGTTCGTCAGTTATTAGAGCCCCTGTTTCTTCTTCAAAATCATCAATAGCCTCCTGAAGGATTTCCGAAGGCTTGCGTTCTTTGGGCTCAAAGTCTTTTTGACCGGCTTTTTGCTTTCGTCCACGATGGGCGGCAATCCGCTTTGCAGCATCTTCCAAACAGATGCGGACAAAGGAGTGCAGTTCCTCATAGGCCTCATTTTCGATCAGGCCCTCCCTGCTGATTGTTTCTTCAAAAAGCGAATTTTCAAGGCTTGTCAGCTCAATCTGCCCAAAGAAATTAGAGTTACTTGCAGGAATAAGAAGGCTACGTCGAGCACTGTCATAAGCTAGTTTGAGCCAATCATCATGGGGTTCCCCGTAAGGCATGACCCGAAACCCATCACGGTAAATGCGGAATCCTCCATATTTTGCCCCCATTTCTTCCGCTTTCCTCAACGAGAAACCTGAAATGAGACTTGGTTTGTAAATAAAATAGCTGGCTTCAAATTCTAACTTGCCGATCAGCGAAAATTTCTGGTCGATTTTACTTGTATCTTCAAACCCCAGCTTTTTTGACTGGACAGCGAAAGAACCGTTTCCTTCATTATCTATTCGCCCCCTGATAAGGGCGACACGGTGCTCCAGAAAAGTTTTTTCCAGAGATAATTCCTGGGCTATTTCATCCCCATGGTGGCCATTAATAACGACTTGGAAGCCGGGGTCTGGTTCGTACGACGAAATGTCGTCAGATACTGCTCTGGAACGGGCTGGTGGTTTGAAAGGCGGTTGTAAGAGGAGAACGGACTTCCATACTCGTTCCAGGGTCTTTTCAGTCCATTTATCGCGTAACCTTTCAATGATAAGCCGTGTTCCTGCTTCTTCAGGAGGTTTGGCGAAGCGTTCTATCGGGTTTGCGATATGGGTGAGGGACCTGCCATGCTGAAAGTGCTGATCCCAATCAAAATGAACCCGGTGCCCGTAAATTTCTCCGGCAACATTTGTTTCGAGAATCAAACGCTCCCCCAGACGTTCAACAGCAAAACGGCCAATTCCTTTCCTGCCGGCACGTGAACGGCCAAAGCGTGATGAAATGGGATTGTTCTTTTTGTCACTGGTGGATAGCCGCATCCAGGCATCGCGAATAACCTGTTCGGTCATGCCGCTGCCGTTGTCATCAACTATCAGCCCGCCGCCGGCTTGATGATACTCTTTGAAATCAATGGTAATCTGGATGGCATCGGCATCGTAGGCATTTTTGATAAGTTCGGACAGGGCGGTTTCCTGTTTTCCGACAAGCTCAAACCCCAAGCGGTGTATATGCCGGGCATCCACGGAAAACCGGACAGCATCCTGGTCCAAGGCAAGGAGGTCGTTAGTAAGCTCTGAGAACCTGTTGAAATTCAGTTTGTCCTTGCCAAGTTCGTTCTGGATTGCCTGTCTTATTTCATCAATGTCTTGATTCCTCATCGCTTAATCCGTCGAGCACCCCTTCTGATCCTGCGAAGTTTGTCCAACGTGTTTGTCATGGTTGTAATAGTGCTAAAATCAAATTCATCAGCTAACCCGCCAAAAATGAACTCATCAGCAAGATGTCTTGCATGCTCCGGTTTCCCTGACCTAAGCAACTTGTCAATCTCAGTGAAAATTTTGTTGGTATCTTTTAGAGGCAGGGCTTGTGGCATTAATAATGCTATATTTTGGGCTTCTTTAAGTTCATGCTTTAATACACCTGATCCATAACACCTTCCTTCAATTTCCGCTGAAAGTTGACTGAACGTTGTTAGGAGCGAGATGGCAGCGAGCTTTTGCCGGTATTTTGGCGGCTCCTGCTTAAAATAAACCCGGTGCACGGAATTGGTGCTGGTTGACCTGGCAGTATTCAAAACAAGACGAGGGCCGAAATTGTTCATATAAGACAAGAATGCATCGGGAATCCTCCCGTCATCAGGCTGATGCCAAATTTGTCTTTTTTTAAAGGTGGCGATTTGGTTTTTTTGACCTTCTGGAAAGCTGTCCAGATAACAACGGACTGTTTCAATCTTTGCATTTTCTCCTTCTGTATCGAGCAATAAACAGCGTTCACCATTTTCCACAAGTGATTCCAAGGCATTAATTTTTAGCTGGACTCCTGCAGTATGCTGAAATTTTGTAAAAATAAGACGCAATGCTTTTACCGGGATTTTATGTCGGGTCGCACTTTCTTTATCAAGAATGAAAAAATGGTTGGCACCTGTAACGATTCCTATGCTTACTTTGGCGATGTCACCGATACGCTTTACTTCAGGATGCCTATATAATTCTTTAAGTTGTACGCGGACATCTTCCGGCAAGAGAGAATATGTGCTTCGTTCCTCTAATTGAGAACCTGTTTTAAAGGCTGAAGGCCAATCACTGACGATTGCGCCCAAGTTTTCGATTGATGGTAGAAACTCAAACTCTATGGCATATTTCGCAGGGCCCTTTTTCCAGCCATCTGCCAACAAAATAACTGTGCTTTCATCAGCGCCTTCCAGCAGAAAAAGCCTTTCTCTTAATGACAATAATAGTACGCGGTGAAAATTATCTTCAATTATCTTACGGAGTTTCTGAGCATACTCAGCATGCAAAACACTTCCCGGCAGCAACCATGCCACCCGTCCTCCTACCCGAATAAAATTGAGTGCATGCAGAACAAAATATGCCCAGAGGCTTGCCTTTTTATCGAGGAGAAATCCCCCTGCTCTCATTGCTTTGAGAGCTTCTTGTCTTTGGTCTGAGGACATATTATGCAAAGACACATAGGGGGGATTGCCGATTACGGCATCAAACTTTTGCCATGGGAAGTCATGAGGCCAAAAGGACAAAAAATCACCAAAAAGGAAATGCCGATTTTTTTCATGTGGAGATATTTTTTGAGACAAATGTTGGAAGGCAACCGGGTCGTTATCACATCCGCATAATTTTTTGATTGGGCTGGTTGCCCCGAGGTCCATGAACCGATCTCTTACTGCTTCAAGAAAACCGCAGCCACCAAAACTTGGTTCCAAAACTGTATCTGTTTGGGAACGGACGGCCCATCTTGATAAAATCTGACTAACATTAGACGGAGTGTAAAAGACACCAAATTTCTTTTTTGTCTCTATGTTGGTTTCAATTATTTTTGCTGCGTCTGTCTCCATTAAGAGTCCGTTTGTATTAGCAAGTTGCATTTTACCTTTCAGTTCTGTTCCAGAAAATGTTTAACCATTTTAAACAAGACTGTAAACAGTCTTGTTTCGCTGAAACATGAAATCGTTGCCTTGCATGGGCGATCAAAACACACTCTGTTTTTGCCATAGCCCTTGAATAATCTGTGCCAAGTTGAATTCGATATCCAGCTTTTCCGGGCGTAAATTAGGGACGGTCACGCTCTCATGCTGTCATAGCCAATGCTTGGG
>JAUVJO010000311.1 GCA_030592345.1 Deltaproteobacteria bacterium | reverse complement strand
TATGTATTCTCAAAGACCGACGAGGACTTGCCTTCTTTCCAGAAGACTGAAACTTTGTTCGCCAACAGCTCGCGCAGCAGAAATTCTCTGTCCTTTGCCGCGCCTTTGGTCACAACCGCCACGTTCATACCAAGCCCTTTTAAGGCCATAGCCGTGTAATATGCCGTGCCCCCAGGTGTTATCCTCGTTGTCTGGCCAACCTTGACAATATCCTTGGTAACGTGGCCGACTAGGCAAACATCAAATTCAGACGAAGGCGCTGACACCGTTTCACTATGTGACGTACCATTCATCGTGATTCGCCTTGCATAGCGGTAATAGTACAGCGCCCATTGCTTTTTCTGCCGTTTCGACAGAAGAGAGAAGCCTTTTGACCTGTGCGGCTATTTAGTACCTGATCGAAAAGTCCGTTCAGACAAAATTTTGGATTTTGGATTGACATCTCATCACTGTGGATTTCGGTGTCTGGCCTGTTCTTAGCAACACGCAAACGTGGTTGGGAATCAGTGCCCAAGCAAAACAAGGAGTGCGCGTATCCATAAGCACATGGCCTAAACGTTCGACAAAGTGATTCCGATCGTTGTCGTCTCTAATAATCTAACGCCGTACTATGCCTCTGAATATGATGTGATGAACTCGCCGGACGCGTCTATTCTAGGTTGGCGTGGCATATTGTCCGTATCTACCTCCAAAGGCCACAAATGACACTTTTTCGCCGACCATCAACATCAATTAACTCGGCTCTTGGTATCGGCTCTTGCTCATGCTCATGGGGTCGGACCACGCTATCACACTGAATTATCATCATAAACGTGCAAAAAAACTGTTTTCGGGCCTTAGAACGCCCATTTTAACGTCAAAATTCCGGCTGTATGGAGATAAATGCTCCTTCAGTTCGCAGCCAGCTTCTTTCCCGACGATTCCCCTGCCAATTGTCCTTCAAACAGCCATCTCAACCACTGCCGCCGGTCTCTTGCAAATTACAGCAAAAATTCCTTTTTGTGGCGCCGGTGCATTATTTCCCCTGTTAAATGTTTACCCCGTGGAATGCGACTCGCCCAGTGGAATCTCTGTGCCGTGAAACAGGAACTCTCTTTCATTGGGGTGCTACTATTCCACAGGGGAGCATATTCCCCTGGGACGGAGCATATTTAACTCGGGTGTGCCACAGAAGACCCGGAATGTAATGCCGGTTCACCCCCGCCATTTGACTCACCAACTCAGCTCAGAACTAGCTTTTTGCTACCCAAATTGCCCTTCTAAGGCCCCCAAATCGCCTGTTTTTACAATGTTTTCCCTACAATGTCAACCTATTAGCGTGGTCCGACCCCAAGCCACCCAACTACAATGTTTTCCCTACAATGTCAACCTATTAGCGTGGTCCGACCCCAAGCCACCCAACTGACGATAAAAAGCTTCTCGGCCCACTCTTTGAACCAGGTCAGCTTCTTATTATCAGGCATGGAGACAATGGTGGCCAGAGCCGAAACGCTCCGATCGAAGGAATATTTGGGTCCCGGCTTGTGATCGTCGTGGTAAAGCTGCACCTCCCCTTGTTTGAACTCAAACAACGGTTTGCCGTCGAACAGCAGATGTTCGAGATCGATCCGCTGTTTCTTGATTTCTGAATTGTGTGAAATGATCAGCTTGCAGGAAAAAAGGCCGTCCTCGCCATGCACATCGAGTTCGAGGGACTGTTCCGGGCTTTTGACCCAGGCGGTGAGATCCTGCGGCGGGAATATTTCGTTGACCTTGGCGCCGTCGTCAAGGTCAAGGCTGATCCTCTGGTCGGCGAAGTGGCGCAGCTTTTTGTCGAAACTCCTTGTCCAAAGGGCTGCCATTCAGTTTTTCAGGTTTCAGTTTGAGGTTCCATGGGTCCGCTACGACGCCCAATTCCTCACAACCTTCATCTATCTTCGACTTTCTTGCCATCATGAACCGGCTCTAAAAGGATTACTTAGAAACTGTAAGACTAAAGAGCGTGACCAATCTCTCTTATTTATTTATGAACGTCCCCATTGGTTTCCCAACCTACAGTGTATCACAAGCCTGCTTCCCTCAAAGACAGAAGGGCGAAGCCCGAAGTAATGGCTTCTCACCCATTCCGTACCTTCCTCTTAAAGACACATACAGCACCCGACAGATAACCTTTTGTTTGACACCCTTGTCGCTTTTTTCAAGTAAAACAAGTTCTTGAATTCTCCGCGCTACAACGGGCGCAATGACTCTTCCTCCTGTTCTGAGCTGTTCTATCAAAGGAGGAGGAATCTTGTCGCACGCTGCTGTGACAGAGATTCTATCATAGGGTGACATCTCTATATATCCAATCCCGCCGTCCCCTTTTATGAGGACAACGTCATCGTAACCTGCGTTTTCGAGATTTTTCCGCCCAAACTCAAAGGTCAGTGGGTCGATTTCAATGCATATAACCAGACCATCTGAGCCAACAATTTCTCTGGCAAGCGCCGTGCCATAACCTGATCCAAGACCGACCTCGAGGAACTTATGGCCTTTATCCAGACCCAGGGGCTCATAAAAAGGGGATAGCTATGGGGACATGATATGGTCGCCTCCGTGCCTGGGAGCGGGAGAGGGACTTCACGATAGGCGTAGTCCTTGTAATCAATTGGTATGAAGTCTTCCCTCCGAACCTTTAACATAGCATTTCTTATACGCTCAGATCTGAGATATCCATCCCTGATGAGCCACTTCACCTTCTTTTCTCTTTCCTTCCTTAATTCTGCGCTAGTTTTTGATAGGCGTTTTTGGTGGTGGTACGACCCAGCCCCGCATTTTTTCATGGACCCTTCATGTCATCAAAGGCAATTTGAGTTCCCGCTGGGCTTCCGCGGCAGGTCACCGGGCTTCCCGGGGCAACTCAGAGTGCAGAATGGACATCCGCTTCCTGCCCATCGGGATGAATTTTTATTTCCCCTAACTGGACAGTCCTAACTTTCTTCCCGTCCTTGGAGCTTAAGGGGGTAAGAATGTGCAGAGATCGCTTCTCCAAATCAACTTCTTGGAGGATGCCGAGCGCTAAGAGACAATCTTCTGAATCACAAAGACCTAAGAGTAGATTCTTTATGGCATCTATTCGCACATTCCTTTCTTCGCACCATATATACCCCTTTGGACCGACCTGTGAAAGCGGCATTTTCACTATTTGAGATTCTTTGAAATAATCCCTATACTTCTCTTCTCTGAAGCGTCTTCTCACCTCGGAGGGCCTTTTTCGGGCGCGCGCAGAGATCGGCAGTCGAAAAACAGATACGGTGTGCCGTTTTTCCAAGTATGTGAGAAGGTGTTCAATTTCTGATGATTCCTGAAGTGCAAATATATATTTGGGACAGAGTAAGTCCACCTTGTTCAGCTTCAGTTCGGCGCCAGCAACTCCGAGTATAAGACCGCTGGTGTTGACGATTACGGCCTCGGCCCCTGAATTTAGGGCCTTGTCTGCCATTTTCTTTGTACCCACTACGACGTCTAAGAGATGACCGGCGGGTGAAGTTGCCCCAATGAACCGCATATGGTGAGGTTTAAGGGTATCGCATGGATCCGTTGGATTGGTGTAAAGCATCATACCAAGCGTCGTGGGCGGACCTAAATGAGTTTGTCCTACATCACAATCGATCAGGGCAGTAATCCGGCCGGCATGTGTCAAATAATGTATGAAATACCGTGAAAGGGTGCTTTTGCCCGAATCTGGCACCCCCACCACCAGAAAGATTCCGGTCTCTTGAGAGATCGTCTCTGCCGCGGCTTTCCACTTGGAAGAAATACTAATAGTTTTCATAACTTAATCCCATTTACAACGTGTAAACCAGCCTGTCAAGTTGAGAAGGCATGACTTTACTTAACATGGACGTTTATCCATCACACATACGCTGTTTGACCACCGGGCGTGAATCCTGTATTTTGTTTATATGCCATCCTTACAGGAACCTGGAGGCTCGACCGATTCGAGGATTAAAGAAGCCCTTCTTTACAAGAAGCTGGCGGAGGGAAAGGTGAGATGCGGCACCTGCGAGAGGTTTTGTGAGATACCTCCGGATAGATTCGGATTCTGCAAAACGAGAAGGAATATAGGTGGTAGACTTCACACCGTGGTTTACGGAGATATATCTTCTCTTAGCGTGAATCCTATCGAGAAGAAACCCTTTTTCCATTTTTATCCTGGAAGCCGAGCACTAACCGTGGGAACCTGGTCATGTAACTTCACATGCCCATGGTGTCAGAACTGGGAGCTGAGCAAATCATATCCTGACGCAAAGAGAGGCACCTATA
>JAUVJO010000291.1 GCA_030592345.1 Deltaproteobacteria bacterium | reverse complement strand
TATACAGGACCGGAATTTATTAACTTGTGCCCTATTATAAGCATGAGCGCCAGGGCAGACTTTAGGCATTTTTGGCACTTGTTCATTTTGGCAATTGAGCTTCTGCGGCAAAAACTATGCCGGGAAAAACCAAAATTGGATTACTATAGTAAGAATCTTCAGAATTGAGTTATGGAGGTGAACATATGGACATATTGACTTTA
This sequence comes from Deltaproteobacteria bacterium, assembly GCA_030592345.1. Lineage (GTDB taxonomy): Bacteria > Desulfobacterota > Desulfobacteria > Desulfobacterales. The sequence continues at coordinate 4,270 of JAUVJO010000291.1, read as the reverse complement.
AGATAAAGATTTCACTCTCTCTTCTCTATGAGTTTCTTAGTGAAATCCTCAACCGACGAGAACTGCTGGTTGGTGACCATTAGCTCGGAACGGGACCAAACTAAAATGTTTACTTGATGTCGAGTGATTTTTGAGACGTTCTTTTCGATCCTTCTTACCTCTTTTGGCGATATGATCTTGCGCCCAACCACCTCAACTCTTACAAACCAATCCCCCCCCTTCAGCGTTGCATCAACATTGGTAACAAACATGTCTGGCATCTGTTCGATTTCCTGCTTTGTGACTTTTTCAATCCTCTTTTGCACATCCAACTGACGAGGAGAAGTCTTGCCAAAATGTGCCTGCCCATAAAGGACGCGCCCTTTACTGGTGACATCGACTAGGTCGCTACAACGAACCAAAAGACGAATATCATGGTTGTCCAACCTATCTTGGATTTTTTCCTCAAACTGCTCAACTTCATAAGGGATTAAGGGACGCGCACCGTGAATACTAGCTACTATTACCTGTCCTGCTGGAAGTTGAAGCAGATCAACATTTTCCAAGAAAAGGTCCGGACGTTTGGCCAACATCTCTCTCAAAGCCTGTTCCGCCATTTGAACGGTTTTCACAACCGGATTCAGATGAGACGTTATGAATTCTCCGTCCAGGTTCTCGCTGACCACAGCGCTTGTGCAACCAGTGGAGGAGATGTCTCTAGCTATGCCGCATCGCACAATTAGATTGGTGTCAATGTCGAGACGTTCACTTAATTGATCTTGAATGCCTTTCACCTTGTCAGGTGAAAGAACCTTGGGGGTTCTAACAGTCGCCAAAATGTCTATTTTGTTTTTCTTCAATCTATGCGTGATCTTTTCCACCGAAGTCGCTGGTTTCGAGCTTAATTCTTCTTGAAAAACCTCTGCTATTTCTCTTGATATGCTCCTTTCTTTGACGATAGCGAATAGTGCTTGGGTGAGAAGAACTGTGACCAGTAGCAACGCTATGCCTGCCGCCGAGAACCTTTTGACAAATTCCCACTTGGGGCCTATTTGTTCCCTGTTGGCAAAACCTGTAATAATAAAGATACCAGATGCCACCATCAAGATAGCCAGGAAGTTGGCAAAAAACAGGAGAAAAGAACCGTAAGCTCCTTGAATAGCACCAACGGCAAGACACAGGCCGCAGGTGGAAAGGGGCGGCAACAGGGATATTGAAATGGCTATCCCAGGCAAAACCGGGCTGATTCGCTCATCGATCATGGCCAGGCAACCTGCCAAACCAGCCAGGGTAGCCACCAGGAGGTCCAATAGTGTGGGACTGGTACGCGCAATCATCTCAGAAGTGACTTCTAAAGACAGGGGCAAGAGTCCGAAAAAGGCTGCAACGGCAACTGCCAGACAAATGCCTCCAACTTCTGCCTGTAAGGCTTTTCTCAAAAGAAGCATATCGCCACGAACCAAAGCCAGCGAGACGCCAAAAATGGGTGTCATGAGCGGGGATACCAGCATGGCACCTATAACCACAGCAGGGCTGTTCGCAACCAGGCCAAAACTGGCAATCAGGGCAGAGACAGACATTAAAATGTAATAACTGGTATGCGGGGTTGAGCCACGAATAATGTCACCAGCTATATTTCTTTTTCTGCTGTCTGAAACAGACAGCAACTCGGAAACACCCTTTCCAACAGCTTCTTTAGTTTTGGAATACGATTCTTTGGCTTCTTGTGTGCGCTTGGCAGCAAAGGCCCTACCCTTTTGCTGAAGCCTGTCAAACCTTGGAGGCTTTGCTTCTTCACTCATTCGACAAGTTTCCTAATCATTGTGGCTCAAGTGAGCATGAACTAAGGCCCAATGAAACCATTAGAAAGCGTCAAAAACGTCAGCATCTGTCTGCGGTTCTGCCGGTTTGTCTTTTTCTTTAGGTGGAGGAGCCGCAACGGCTGACTTGGGTCCTAAAGAATCGACGACACCCTTTTTAGCGTTTTCATCACTTTCTGGGACGATTGCCTGTTTTACACTTTGGCCTTTTTGGCTATCTTCCTTTACTTCTGGTGATTTCTTTAGCCTAAGCGGTTTTCTTTCCAGGTAGGTTTTTTCAACCCATCCTCGGCGGCCCGTCCTGGCAACCTTAACAAAAGCCCATCGGTACTTGCTTTTCAACAGGATCAGTTTTTCGTTTAATCCGACTTTAGCGGAGGGCGGGTTGTCGTAATTCGGGGCCAAGTATAGTTTCATATTGGCCACACCTGAATAGTAATAAGTTTTTCCCGGTTTCAGGGAGGGAAGGGAGGTAAGAGTATCCGTCACAGTAGCACATGAGCAAAGGCTGAACAGCAAGCCCAGAAGCACGAGCTTGATCCACTTCACGATAGGTAATAGTTCATCGCAAAGGGCCAGGCAAATCCCTGAATCCCGCTTGTGGCGGGACCATTTCATATGAAACCCAACCAGCCACCCACTTAAAGCATTGGCCTCCGGCTCGCAGAGCATACTCCAGGAAGAGAGGCAGAAGTGAATCCCGCCCATAGCGGGACTCGCACGCTGCTGGACTATTACCATGATGGATTTCCCCTTGTTCTCACAGTACTTCGCTCTAACTGCGGAATATAGCAAGAATCTCACCCTATGTCAACATATGTGCAAAAGCCCAGAGCCTCTACCAAGACATAATGTGAAGCGGGCGACAGAGCTTGAATACGGTCTATACCTCACCCTTTCGGGGCAATATGTAATGTACTTGTGTTACATTTTGATGACAGAATGGCTCTAAAGGTTAATTTATTGTTAAAGATGTGTCGCAGGGAATAGTCTCAGAGGGTATGGGAACTGCATGGAGTGTCAGCAAAAATTCTACCGATCCTGGGGATAAAATCTTTTTTACGTGACATGATTGTTGGAATAAAACACTTATCATCCTTGACCGTTACCCCAAAGGCCTTTTCAATAATCTTCGTGTCACCCTTGACGATTATCTCTTCCCCTTTCCTATCCACCGGATTCATTATCAGCATGGCTACCATGCTGTATGCCTCATCCTGGCAGAGTTTTTCCATCTCTGACTTGATATCCGGCTCAACAAACGCAATTTCCTCATTATCAAGAACCATTATTTGATTAACTCCAATCTTCCTTCCGTTAAAGTGGTAAGTCTTGAAGTCCAAAAAAAGGATGTCCCGGGGGGTCTTTCCCTTGAGGTTCATACTCGACGCTAGCAGTTCTTTCCCGAATGTCGTCAGATCAAGATCAGCAACTCCGGCCAGATTGTGGGCCATTTGGCGATCTTTTTCAGTAGTTGTGGAAAGGGTCAGCAGCAGCGTATCAGACAATATCCCCGACAGGAGAGCGCCTGCAATATCGGGAATCATCTCGATCCGGTGCAAGGATATCTGACTGGCCACTATGGTGCAGGTGCTCCCGATAGGCTCGTTGTAAACAGTAATGGGCCTTATGGTTGAGATATCCCCCACCCTGTGGTGATCGATGATTTCCAAAATATCAGCGCCTTCTATACCATCAACGGCCTGAGATATTTCATTGTGATCGACCAGGATAACTTGCTTTTGAATCGGCCCAAGGAGGTCGCTACGGGTTATAACCCCGATTAGATGATTATCGTCATCAACAATCATTACGCAACGGTATTTCGATTCCAGCACCTTTTCCTTTACTTCGTTTACGGTAGATGTCAACTCCACCGTGGGTACAATCTTCGACATGAGCTGGGAAACCGGTATGCACAAATTGATCAGCCTGGCCGTGGCAAAGGTCCGATGGGGCGAACTGATTATTAGCACCTGTTTTCCCCTGGCCAATTGCAAAACTTCTTTACTCACCGGGTGGTCGCCGGTAATTATAAGAGCTGAGCATCCTGCCTTGATCAGATCCAGTTGCACATCGCTCCGATCTCCCAGGATGGCGATATCCCCGGGCTTTGTTCTGTTAATAGTGGTTCCTCTTTGGGAGGCAGCAACAAATATTTCACCCTGAAGCCATTTCATTTTCCCCGTGTTTGCCAGAATTTTTCCTTGCAGAGCAGACATAAAATGGCTCAGGTCTATGGGAATAGTTGATAAATTCTCTATTTCCAGTCGTTCCACGTAATAGACAGCCAGATCCAACTTGTCCACGATACCCAGAAGCCTGTTTTCCGCGTCCACTACAGGAAAGCTTTGGATGTTTCTATCCTTGATCAGACGGCCGATCTCCATCATGGTCTGTTCCGGCGAAACAGATATCGGTTTTTCTATATCCATATCCTCCACGGTGGCAACGACGCTGTCAACCCGCGC
>JAUVJO010000284.1 GCA_030592345.1 Deltaproteobacteria bacterium | reverse complement strand
TGCCAAACCTGATATTGGCGGTCTTTCCAATTGATTGGTAACTTGTCACGACGATATGCTCGTCTGACCTTTGCAAGTAGCCTGGATCGCAAGTCGCGATACTGATACATCTCCGGGAACTCTTCAGTTGGGTATTTCGCTTTCCGCAGGTACGGCACAAGGTGGCTGGCAGGATAAGACAAAAATCCGGGACGAACGTGATGCAAAATACCCAACAGACAGGATGTCAAAAAGTAATCTTCTTGTTCCTTTAAAATTCTAAAAGCAACCAAGACTTCCTTTAAGGTCTTTGGATGGAAAAACTCCTGGACCCAATCAGGCACATCCTTCACGTCACCCAACGCGGCTTGTTTCTCCACGGCATCAACCAGTTCCGCTGCCTTATTTAATGCTTCGGTCTCAGTTTCAGGTGCCTCCAATTTCCCCTTGGTAAGCACGTAAGCATAAGGGCTAAGATCATTAGCCAAGACACGTCGTTGTGTCAGAACAGCTTGGAATGGTACCACACCTGACCCGGAGAAAGGGTCCAATATGGTATCTCCCGGCTCAGAATACAGTTCAATTAGCACGTTAACCATGCCTGATTTCAGCTTACCAACATAGGGCGCGAGTTGATGGAGGGTGCTTTCTTTGCTGTTAAAAGAACCGTGCCACAACCGTGCATCAAGCGAAGCAATTCTATTTGTGTCGTGAAATAGAGGCAACTGACTGTATGGAATAATGTTTTGGGGCACATTTACTCCTATGGTCGCCAGGGACGAGATACGCTTTGGTCAACAACCTTGCCCTGATGCTCTACGCGAACCACCCTTTGAAGCGTTCCGGTGGGGCGTTCAACAATCTTAACGTGAACTTGCCATACATGTTTATTCTGTTCGGAGCGATCAACACCGAATAGCTCAAGAATAAGTCTTGGTAGCCTTAAACTGGCCAAAGTATGAACAGGTGGGTCAGGATTATCAAGCGAGGGAACCTTCTTGGGAAGAAGAAACACGTCCGGTGCTGCATCAAGTCCGATATTGTCCTCCCGCCCAGGGTATTTTGGGCAAGGTCTTGTCCGCGTACCACACAACAGGTCTTTAAAGAAGAGGGCATCCACCAACTTTTTGCGTCTCACCAGTTCATTCGTCACCCGGTTGATGATCGAGTGCGCACCGTGAGCAGGCTGGTTCACAACAGCTCCATCAAGATGACACCACAAGCCGAATTCTTTTGCCCATAAAGGACGTTCCGAGATATTGATGCTGTTGCCCTCACCACCCTTAACCTCAAGAGCAGCAAAATAGTCTGGATCACGGGTTAGATTAACCGTGAAATCAAATCTGTCTTTACCACTACTTTGCTTGTAAGCTATGATAACCTGCCGCCTAAACATGTTTTCCAGGACATCCCGTATCAAACCCTCGCGCCCGGTGGTGGACGAGGCAATAAACGTACCGCGTATGCTTTCAACTGCCGAGCGGAAAACAAGCCCTTTCTTGTAGTCTTCAGGCTCAATTGTATGCTGGCGCAGTACTTCTGGATGCAACACATCCATATTACTCAACAAATCAATAGTTGGCCGCACCTGCCTGGTTACTCGTTCTTCATGTTTACATGGCAGTGTCGACACTTCTGCTCCTCTGAGGAATTGGAGAAAACATGGTTGTCAGACCTACACATTTGACAAAAAACTGCCCTTTTCAGTTTCGACGCTATTGTCACAAGTGTGGGTCTGATCCGGACAATACGCTGCACGTTAAGAAAGTTGCGCGCCTTAAATTGGACCGCCTCCGGATTACTTTGGCGTCTAATGCGGATTTCTTACGAGACCATCAAGATTGAGGTGTCAAAATCCGATCTCAACGGGGAGTATCATGCCACCCTCTTATGGTCAAAAATGTTCGCAAGTTACCTTGTTTGGGAGCAACCTGTTCCGACGGAAGGCATCAGACAGCGATGGGTCTTCGATACTGGTATAGCCTTCCATCCGGGCGATAAGTTGACCATTGCGATCCAGGAACTCGATATCGGCCCGGACACGGGGAGTGCTTTGTTCCGCAATACGGATCACGATTCGAGCCCCGTTTTTGGGAAACGTGGTTTGAAACTGGCGGTAGCACTCTGCTGATACGGGAAGTGACGGGACCCCATGTGCCTCCAGGCTCCAGAGGATCATCATCTGGAAGCTTGAATCAAGTACAAGGGGATCTGAGAGCCAGTTTTGCCGGAGGGGTTGTTTAATCCAGTCCGAGGCGTAAGGCGCTGACCTGCTCCAGGCTGCGATTCCCTGATCGCAATACCCTTCGATATCCTCTATGCTGAAAAAATCCTCGCCGTGAAAGAGCAAGTCATTTGAGTAAATCCTGCCATTTTGAGGATACGGTTTAAGGGCAGGCTCGGCAAAGCGCGATGTCCCCGCCTCCATACGAGTGACCAGCACAATATCTGCTTGGGCATGAACGATCTCTTTCGGGCCGTCCACGCGACACAACTGCACAGGGACCAGCAAATCACCTTCTTTTTTTCTTGCCCTGCCTGCACGTATGCGTATGGGAACGGTTTCGTTTCCGTAAAGGGACAAACGGGAATGGATCTCCAGGTCGTTGAATCCATGAAACTTTAAGCCCGGATTGCCGTGCATGGCCCCGTGGCTGAGCCACTCGATAATGACGGCCATTGGGAGAACAGCCTGGCCGTCAATCACGTGGGACCTTAAGAAGGGATATTCGTCAACCGAGAGCGTATGTTCCAGGGCCACCGGGTACGACGGGGGTGCTGAAGGTCCTTGCTCGCATTCACGCCCGGTCTGCCCGGCAGAGACGGCCACGTCTCTTCCAAGAACCACCACCTCCACGGGCCGTTCACCGTTGGAGCTGAGTTCACGGACAAGGTATTCCGCGCCTGCCTCAAGAGGAATCAGCCCCACACCTTCATCCAGAAAGATCTTCTTTAGTGACGGGGTGACCATCCCTCCATCCCATGGCCCCCAGTTAAAGGCGACCACACGACAATCTGGTCGTTTATGGGCCTGGTCTTGCGCCATCTTGTTCAATACCTCATTTGCCACTGCATAGTCGACCTGACCGGCACGGCCGTAACGGCCTGTAGACGATGAGAAGAGGCCCATGAACTTGAGGTCTTCTGACTCAAGGGCGGAAAGCAGCGATACCAGCCCGTTCACCTTGGTCGAGTAGACCAGCTCAAACTGCTCAGGCGTCTTTTCTTCAATCAGGCGGTCGGCGATTGTCCCTGCTCCGTGTATAAGCCCTCGGACCGGCCCGAGTTCTCCCCGGATCTCCTCGATAACCGCATCAACGGCCTCCTGATCGCGGACATCTACTGACCGGTAAATCGGACGCGAACCAGCCGCTTCGATACGCTCAAGGTTCTGTTTGATCTCCCGGTTGGTCATGATCGAGCAGTACTCTCTCTTGATTTCTCTTGGGGCCATTGGCTTGTCTGTGTGTTCAAGCAGGGCTTTCTTGATAGATGCCTCATCAACAAGACCGGCCAGCCAGTCCGGCTCGAGGTGGGGGAGGGGGCTTCGTCCCAGCAACGCCAAAGTCGGTTGCCATGCCCTGGCAAGGGCTACGGCAGCCTCGGCAGTGACCCCGCGTGCGCCCCCGGACATGACGACCACATCCCCGGGGTGAAGCGCGGTGGTCTCATGGGAAGTTCCAATAGGCGCAGGGCAAAGCTCCAGGCCGATCCTTCCCCGTGATGATGATATACCAACCTCTGCAGGGTCTGAAAGGAACATCTCCTCTGCAATGGTCCTGGCGATTTGCTCCACATTGTCATCATCCGCATCAATATCCATGGCCTTGCAGTGGACTTCAGGCCACTCATGCCTTGCTGTCTTGGAGAGTCCGGCAAGCCCGCCGGAAAGAGGATCGCTCATTCCATTAAGAGCGTGGAGTCCGAATGCCCCGTCAAGACGTGACACCGTGGCAAGCACGGCCCCACCGTTTCGTCCCCCTTGGCGCAAGAAAGGCCCGGCCTGTTGCAGCAGATGAAATGCTGATTTCAGGAAATCATGCCCGACCCTGGGCTCCTGCGACAGTATGAGCAATCCCTCGAGTTGGGAAGGCGGCTCCGGCCTCGCCCCTGCTTCCAGATGAACCAATTCCGGCCGATAGCCGCGATGTTTCAATTCTTCCACGATCCCTGATGCCAGAGGCGAGCCATCCCCGGCCACCCATATGCGCGCCCCTCCGGGCAATGTGATACCCTTGCGAGCAGGGTGGTCATTGAGTCTTACGGGCATGGGCACATGCCTTTCAATTGTATATTCTCTATCTTCCGGGCTCTCCGGCTCCTCGGATACGGTTTTTTCGGGGATCAGGGGCTGAACCGCGGCATTTTCAATCTGCCTGCTCTCTTCCGGTCCCTTTTGGCCGCTTAGGAATTGCACAATTTGCCCAAGTGTCTGGAGGCTCCCCCAATGCTCGGTCCCTACTGATGGCATATCAGGGAGCTTCTTGCCCAGAGCTGAGAGGATCTCAACCCGTTTGATCGAGTCAATACCCAGATCCGAATCAAGCCCCATATCCAGAGACAGCATCTCCACCGGGTATCCGGT
>JAUVJO010000177.1 GCA_030592345.1 Deltaproteobacteria bacterium | reverse complement strand
CTCGTTTTTCAAGGCATCAATCGATTTGCCCATCCTCTGCCGTGCGTCATCGCAAGCTGAATCAATCACTGTCCGGGACCCCCTGCACCAAAGTTTGGTCATTGGTCATTGGTCATTGGTCATTGGTCATTAGTCATTAGTTATTGGTTGTTCGTTGTTTTTGTTCGTTATTTGGTATTGGTCATTCGTTGCCCGTCCTGAGTCATTGGGTAGACAAATGACAGATGACAAATGACCAATGACCAATGACTTATTCTCATTCCTCTCCCAGTTGATAGCGGACGAATCGTTTCACAGTGATATTCTCGCCAGTCTTTGAAATCATGTCGTGAATCAAGTCTTGTATGGTGATGGCCGTGTCTTTTACATATTGCTGCTCCAAAAGGCACGACTCTTTGTAGAACTTCTCCACTTTACCTTGGACGATCTTGTCGAGTATTTTGTCCGGCTTTCCAGTCTCTGCGGCCTGTGCTCGATAGATATCCTCTTCACGCTTCACAATTTGTTCGGCAATATCTTCCCTGCCGATCCCCAGAGGTTTGCTTGCCGCAATATGCATGGCCAAATTTTTGACAAATTCTTTGAACTCATCAGTTTTTGCTACGAAATCGGTCTCGCAGTTTGTCTCCACAAGCACACCAAGCTTGCTCCCGGCGTGGATATAAGCGTGCACAATACCTTCAGAGGTCTCCCTGCCTGCGCGCTTTAGTGCCGTAGCCAGCCCCTTTTTACGCAAGCAATCGACCGCCTTTTCCAGGTCCCCGTCCGCTTCCTGCAGGGCCCCTTTGCAATCCATTATGCCAGCATTTGTTCTGTTACGAAGCTCCTTAATCATATTTGCATTTATTTCTGCCATTATGCCACCCCTTCTGCCTCACCAGTTATAATCGCGTTGCCCTCCTCAGGCAAAGTCGCCTTTTTTCTGATCACTTCCACAACAGGCCCCTCTGAGCCGTCGGATATCGTGGCCCTTTCCATAGTCTCTCCGGCCACGGTTTCTCGGGTAGGTTCCTCGCTTTCAAGCTCTTTGTCTGCCTCCGCTTTCAAGCGCTCTTCCATTAGCTGACGTCCCTGGATGCAGGCGTCAGCCATTCTTGAGGACATGAGCCGGATAGCCCTGATAGCATCGTCGTTTCCCGGAATGATGTAGTCTATTTCATCCGGGTTGCAATTCGTATCCACAATAGCAACGACAGGAATGCCAAGACGCCCAGCTTCACGGACCGCGATAGTCTCATTCTTCGTATCCACAACAAACATAGCACCAGGGAGTTTTTTCATGTTACGAATGCCACCCAGATTGTTATCGAGTTTGCTCCTCTCTTTCTCGAGCCTCAGTCTCTCCTTCTTGATAAACCGATTGATGCTCCCATCCACGGTCATATTTGTAAGATAGTTGAGCCTTTCGATCCCTTTCTTTATCGTCTGAAAATTTGTGAGCATGCCACCCAGCCAGCGGTTCTGAACGTAGAACATCTCGCAGCGGTTGGCCTCTTCGTAGATAGACTCACGGGCCTGTTTCTTGGTCCCTACAAAAAGGACAGATTCGCCATTTGCAACGGTTTCTACAATAAAGTTGTAGGCCCTCTTAAACATCCTGACTGTTTGCTGGAGGTCAATGATATAGATTCCATTGCGGGCACCAAAGATATAGGTCTTCATTTTCGGGTTCCATCGCCTGGTTTGGTGTCCAAAATGAACACCCGCTTCCAGCAATTCCTTCATTGTAACATAAGACATACTCTCCTCCTTTTTTTGGTTGCGCCTCCGTCCTCATCTTCCCTCCGTCCCACTTTCACGGCGCTGCACCTGAAAGCACCAGAATGGAGGTCCAAGAACGTGCGAGATTTATAAACTTTTTTATTTAGCACACGAAAAACGCATTTACAATATAATTTTTTACGGCATGAGACTGGACGTGAATTTTTTTCGGAGCGAAGCTGAACCGGTTTCATGGTTTCCGTATCTTGGAGTAGACATCCAGATCAAGGCAAGACTTTTTCCCCTGAGAGAGGTAGTGGTAGCCAATGGCAGCAATCATTGCCGCATTGTCGGTGCAAAGCTCAGGCCTCGGGATGTGGACTGTGATGCCGTTGCCCGCTGCCTCTTCTTTGATACGCGTACGTAATCTGGTGTTTGACGCCACACCTCCAACAACGGCCAGGTGCCCGCAGCCCTTTGTTTTTACGGCCAAAACGGCCTTCTGAACCAGCACGTCAACAACTGCTTCCTGAAACCCTGCTGCGATGTCGTTAATTCTGGTCGAACGTGCTTCGGGTTCCCTGTGCACATAGCGCGAGACAGCGGTTTTGATACCGCTAAAACTGAAATCAAAGCCTGTCCTGTCGAGCAGCGCCCTTGGAAATCGTATTCGCTCAGGATTTCCCTCCTTGGACAACTGGTCGATTACCTGTCCCCCAGGGTATCCCAGGCCGAGTAGCTTTGCCACTTTGTCAAATGCCTCCCCGGCAGCATCGTCTCTGGTTTGTCCCAACTGTATAAAATCCGTAGGCCCTTTTACGTAGTAAAGGCTAGTATGTCCGCCAGAGGCCAGGAGGGCTACAAAGGGAAAGGGCGGGGGGTGAGGTTCAAGGTAAACGGCAGCCACGTGGCCGTACAAGTGGTTAACGCCTGTCAGCGGCAACCCTTGGGCATAGGCGTATGCCTTGGCAAAAGAAACCCCTACCAGCAGCGCTCCTACAAGGCCAGGACCACACGTAACAGCAACGCCGTCCAGGCTATTTGAGTCTACCTTGCCATAAGCCAATGCCTCTTCAACTACGGGAACGATCTTTTCTATATGTTCTCGAGAAGCCAGTTCCGGCACCACACCTCCATAAGGATGGTGGGTGGCTACCTGAGACCAGACTATATTCGATAAGATGGTCTTGCCACGAAAGACCACAGCAGCCGCCGTCTCGTCGCAAGAGGTTTCTATGCCCAAGATCATCATGACGGATTTTTTTCACACTCGATGTTTTCAAGGTTGACAACAAAACGCTTCAAAAAGACTCCCTTTCTATGGCATAACTCCACAAGCCGTTGCTGACTTTCATCAGCCATGTGACGACAGGAAATAACCAGGCCGTCAATAGATGCTTCCTCCAGGATCTGTCCGAGGTCAGCCCCGGTGCCCATCACCGGATAACCCTGGAGGCGTCTTCCCACTTTCAGGGCGTCGTCGTCAATGAAGCCTACCGGCTTGACACCTAAACGTCCGTTATTGAGCATTTCCCTCAGCAGAATCTGCCCCCCTTGGCCTGCTCCATAGATCAAGATATTTTCTCCTCTTAATGTCTTTTGCTTCATAAGTTCCCTGAAAGAGCGAAAGGAGATGCGCGAGCCGATCAAAAAGGCGGTGGTCAAGAACCAATCGATGAGAAAGACACCCTTTGAAAAGGACAAAAAGCGATACATATAGGTCACCACTGCCAGGCAAAGGAGGGTCCCCATGATTGTTGCCTTAAGACAGACATAAACATCGCTCAAGCCCATGTAACGCCAGATGCGCCGGTAGACGCCTGCTAAAAAAAACGCGACGAATTTGCATATGATTATGGCAGGAAGGGATTTTAAAAAGATCTCAAAAAAGGCGCTGAATTGATTCGTCAAACCGAAACGAAGCCTGTACGACAGGTAATAGGCAAATGCTATAAGGATCAGGTCCAGGACCACGCGAAATAGTTGGCGCTTGTACGTTATTTCCATGAGTATCGGCGTGAACCGGCCATCACGAATGACACACAATTCATTTTCCGGGTATACCCTGATTTGGGCCAGGTAAACGCCCATTAGTGTGAGAGACAGGACGAGGGGTATGATGACCGTAGGCGCGGCAAGGGAATCGTGTTGTTGAACAAAAAGGGCCGCAAGCCCTGAAAACACGGCAGTTCCATACAAGAAAAGGACAGAGCCCCTTTCGCTTAACCCCATGAGTACCAAGCGGTGTGACGTATGGTCCTGGCCCCCTGTGGATGCCTTTCGCCTGCTCAGGAGACGGATTGTGGTCACCATGGTCGTATCAAAGATTGGGACCATGAGTACGAGGACAGGAACTGCGTACAGGGAGACATCAAGATGTGTAAGACTTGTTGCAGGGTGAAGTGACAGGAGTGCAAGGCCGAATCCCACGGGGAGACTGCCGCAATCTCCCATGAAGATAGAGGCTGGATTGAAATTGTAGATCAAAAACGCAGCCAGGGCCCCTGCCAGCAAAAGCGCAATCGTTACCATGTCGAAAGATGTTGCTTTGTGATGCAATATAGAAAAGAAAACAGCAGCGATTAAGCTGACGCCTCCGCACAGGCCATCCATGTTATCCACGAGATTGGTGGCATTGATTATTCCCACAATCCAGATGATAGTTAACATTGTGTCAGTTGTAAGCGATGTAACCCATTGCAGACGATAGCCCCAAAAAGCGACCAGTGAGGCCACGATAATCTCAACGATTAACTTGTGGTGTGGTTTGAGATGGAAGAAATCATCAAGGATGCCCAGGATAAAGAGGCTGGTCATGCCGAGCCACGCCACTGCTATAACGCATGGGGGGATAGCCCCGGGAGCATTTGGCTGCAGGAATCTAATAAAGGATGCGATATCAGTTGACCACAACAATGGGAAACCAACAGCACAATAGATTGCAATGCCACCCAATAAGGCAGTGGCCTTTTTGTGCCACCGATCTTTTCTGGGAGCAGCCATCCATCCGAATCGCCTGGCAGCACAAGCAACAAGAGGTGTGAGCACCACACAAATCGCAAACGATAGACCGGCCATCAGGAGATAGTAGGGTAGTTCTGGCATTTTTTAGTAGTTATAGACTTTCACATATTAAATTTCACAAGGCCAGAGGGAGGAGGCTGTATTGTAATACGCCGACGACCGATAACGCCGTGAAATTTAATATGTGAAAGTCTATACCTTATCTTGGCTTCAAATGGGAAGCCTTCCTGGCGTTTGAAAAAAGCAGACTATTCCCGGCAGGCTCAAAGATCAAGCCAAAACTCCACAAACTATTTTCGCCGGTTTTTCCCTTGACAAAAGATTGGAAACGACCCAGAAGTTAGGGGCGGGCGTATCCAGAACTGGGGATGCATCCTCTTGAAACGACTTGCGCCGCATTTATGGAGTACATTAAAGTGCCTAAAGTGAGCTAAAGTGAGCTAAAGTGCCTAAAGTTGAGGTATTCTGCCTATTTTTAATATGTTAAGCCGGATGCGTACTGCTTAATCCCGCTAAAGGCTGGACTCACTTTCCTTCAATAATAAAACTGTTTCTTCAAGTCCTTAACTTTAGGGCACTTTAGACACTTTAGGCACTTTAGCTCACTTTCTTTCTTCCAGAAGGATGCGGAAAAGTTGTTGTCTCCCTCCAACTGTTAGATACGCCCCATTCTTCATCTTTTTTGGGCCCGATCTTATGAAGGCCACACCTGCCAAACACGCTTGTTCAGTAAAGACTGCCCTAGCGGCAGGGCTGGGCTCCAAGGCCCTTCAAGTCAACCTGGAAGAGACTGATAGCGCTGTTACCATTGACACCAAGTACTTACCTCTCCGGGAAGTCGTGGAGACGCTGCCGGGCCTCCTTCAGCAGACTGAAGCCTTCCTGTGTGAATTGAACCATCCTTTCAAAAATTGGGATTATGTGGTCCGAGAAATGCGCAATTACGCCTTGAGAAACTTCCCGGTCTATTATGAGCATGAAAAAGGTCCTAAGATTGTTCATATTATCTTTGACGAATGGCTCGATGCCCTCAGCTCATCATCTGACGAGTCGGTCCAGGCCATGGCCCTGGATAACATTGTTTTCTTTGTTGTGAAGATCATAGATGAGGGGAAAAGTCGTCTTTTGGATTGTATGGCGATCCTGTCTGATCTCTTTGGCTGCCTGACCGGCTTACCTGATGAGCAGTTCCTGGTTTTGTCGAAAGGCTACTATCAGGTCAAGCGTATCGGGCAGGCAGCATCTCAGTTGCAGGAAGACAAATTCGATTATTCCAGTTTGAACCTCTTGCTTCGAAGGACGCTCCGGACGTCTTATCAATACTGGCTCACGCAGGAAGACCCGGCAACGTGGTTTAGTAGAAAAGGTGAAAGACCTCATGGTCAAATTTCGTCTCAGGGCCTTTTTCAAGATATTTCTCATGAGCACCTTCAAGGATTCATGGAGAGACTTAGCCGGATCGATCAAAGGGGAGATCCAAATGTTGAATTGGCAGAACTCCTCGCCTTGCCAGGCTATGCTGATATCGTAAAATCGTATAGGGGGTTTCTACAAAGAATTGAGGAGGTTGAGACAGATGCCAAAGAGGGCCTCAACAGGAGACTGGCAAGCCTGGTCAAGATTATCGAAACAAGGGGGCTGGCTTCCATACATGAAGACGCACTCAGCCTGCTCAACCAATGCCTTGGTGAAATAATTCACACCAGGCAGGTTGAAAACGTGGAAGACCTGCTCGACAGAACCTTTGAGGCCCTGCAACAAAGCATGGATAAATTCCCGGAGGCAGCCCTGCAGGCCGTAGAAAATGTTGGCAAGGAGATCTTCAAAAGCAATGACAGCGATATGGTAGATCTGTTTATCCAGCACACGATTGACCTGGGGTTTCAGTCTCCGGACCTGAGCGGCACGACCGCAGAGTGGAATGTGCAGGTAAACCCGGCCCACCTTGCAAACACAAAGGCCTGGCTGCACTCAAGATGCCTGTCCCGGATGGATTCATCATCACAACAGATGTCTTTAGGTGTCTTGGAGCTATCAGCGCATTCAAACAGGCTGATGATGACTTGAGAGGAAAGATCCTCTTTCAAATTGAGCAATTGGAAAGACAGACAAAGAGAGGATTCGGCAACCCTGAGGATCCTTTACT
>JAUVJO010000261.1 GCA_030592345.1 Deltaproteobacteria bacterium | reverse complement strand
CTTACGGTTGTTCGTTATTGGTTTTTCGGTTGGGCCTGGCGCATATACTCCTTAGCTATGCCTCCCGGCTACGATCTCATCTCCTTGAAGGTGTTTATTAATCCATTTGTGGAAGAATCGTGAGATGCGATTGATGTGTCATCCGTCAATTCCGGCAACACCTTCTTTGCCAGTTGTTTGCCTAGTTCTACGCCCCACTGGTCGAAGCTGAATATGTTCCAGACGACCCCCTGAACAAAAATCTTGTGTTCATACATGGCTATCAGGCTTCCCAGAACCCTGGGTGTCAGTTTCTTAAACAAAATCGAATTTGTCGGCCTGTTGCCTTCAAAAACCTTGTAAGGCAATAATATTTGGATCTCATCATCGCTCTTGCCATCTGTTTTCAATTCGTCGATAACTTCTTGTCTCGTTTTTCCGCTCAAAAGAGCCTCGGTTTGAGCAAAGAAGTTGGACAGTAGTATGTTATGATGCTCACCAATCGGATTATGACTGATCGCGGGTGCCAGGAAGTCTGCTGGTATCAGTTTCGTGCCCTGGTGGATTAATTGATAAAAAGCATGCTGTCCATTGGTCCCTGGTTCGCCCCATATAATCGGTCCTGTCTGATAATCGGTCTTCTGGCCGTTCCGGTCTGCTGATTTTCCGTTGCTTTCCATGTACGCCTGCTGGAAGTAAGCCGGGAATCGATGCATGTATTGATCATAGGGCAAGATGACTTCTGTCTGAGCACCGAAAAAATTGTTGTACCAGATCCCGATTAATGCCAGCACTACCGGGATATTTTCTTCAAACCGGGCTTGCCTAAAATGTATATCCATGTCAAACGCGCCCTGTAGTAGTTCGGCAAATCTCTCGTAGCCGATATAACAGGCGATTGAAAGACCGATCGCCGACCACAGCGAGTAACGTCCACCTACCCAGTCCCAGAATTCGAACATATTGCTCTCATCAATGCCAAAGGCTTCTACTTCCTTTGCATTCGTGGAAATCGCCACAAAATGTCTGGCTATGTGGCTCTGATCTTTGGCGCAGGCCAAAAACCAGTCCCTGGCGGAGAATGCATTGGTCATTGTCTCCTGGGTCGTGAAAGTCTTTGAAGCGATCAAAAATAGTGTGGTTTCCGGATCGAGTTTTTTCAGCGTCTCTGTAATATGGGTTCCATCAACATTTGACACAAAATGGACTGACAGGCCCTCTTTTGCATACGGTCTTAAACACTCCGTGACCATTACCGGTCCCAGGTCTGAACCACCGATTCCGATATTTACGATATCGGCAACCCTCTTCTGGGTGAAACCTTTCCATTGGCCGGAAATAACTCTATCCGAGAAGTCCTTCATCTTTTCTAAAACCGCATTTAATTCCGGCATGACGTCTTTGCCGTCAACATAAATGGGGATGTTTTTCCTGTTTCGCAACGCAATGTGTAAAACCGCCCTGTTTTCCGTTTGATTTATCTTGTCTCCGGAGAACATCTTTTCGATCGCGTCTCTCAGGCCGGTTTCATCGGCTAATCCAATCAACAGTTTCAGGGTTTCCCCTGTTATGATGTTCTTGGAGTAATCCACAAGAATGTCATTGAATCTGATCGAAAATTTGCTGAATCTTTCCGGGTCCTCAGCAAACAGATCTCTCATATGAACATTCTGCATTATTTCGTAATGATCTGTAAGCTTTCCCCAACTGCTTGTATCCGTAGGATTAGTCTTGGTCAGCATATTGATGGATTCCCCACATCCTTATTTTCCATCCAACTATTGTTGGAGTGCATTAAGTGCCTAAAGTGAGCTAAAGTGAGCTAAAGTGCCTAAAGTTGAAAGATGGAAGATGAAAAAAAAGATGAAATGAGTAATAAAAAAGTTTCTTCAAGTCCTTAACTTTAGGCACTTTAGGCATTTTAGGCACTTTAGTTCACTTTCTATATTAGAAACGTATCGGCCGCGCAAAAGCGTCCTTGCCTGCGTACTTGGCGGCGCTGCCCAGGTCTTCCTCGATGCGCATCAGCTGGTTATACTTCTCAACCCGCTCACCCCGGGCAGGAGCGCCGGTCTTGAGGTGGCCGGTATCTAACGCTACGGTCATATCGGCGATAAAGCTGTCTACTGTCTCACCGCTGCGGTGCGAGACACATGCTCCCCAACCTACCCGCTGACACATCCTTACTGCTTCAATAGTCTCAGTCAGGGTGCCAATCTGGTTGAGCTTGATGAGAGATGAGTTGGCACAGTCTTCGCGAATACCCCTGGCTATATATTCCACATTGGTCACAAAGAGGTCGTCTCCGACCAGTTCGATCACTTCGCCCAAGCGCTGGTTAAGAATTTTCCATCCGTCCCAGTCATCTTCGGCCAGGCCGTCTTCAATCAAGAAGATCGGAAAGGCGTTGACGAGCTTTTCGAAGTAGTCCACCATCTCCTCGGAAGAGCAGGTGCGCTTCTCCGTGCGCAGGTTGTAACGGCCATCCTCAAAGAACTCGCTCGATGCCGGGTCCATGGCAATGCCCACGTCAGGGCCCGGCTTGAAGCCTGCCTTCTCGATACCCTTGACGATTAATTCCAGCGGCTCCTCATTGGAGGAGACATGTGGTGCAAACCCCCCCTCGTCGCCGATGCCCACCTGGTGACCTGCATCCATGAGCACCGAGCGTAATGCCTGATAGATCTCGCTGGCCCACCTGAGCGCTTCCCGGAAACTCCCGGCACCATAAGGCCCGATCATGTACTCCTGGAAATCAGAGCCCTGCCACCTGGCATGAGCTCCCCCATTCATGATATTGAGCATGGGCACAGGGAGACGCCCAGGGCCGGCACCGCCGAGGTACCGATAAAGGGGAAGGTCTGCCGCCATGGCCGCTGCCCTGGATACGGCCAGGGAGACGCCCAGGATGGCGTTGGCCCCGAGCTTGGCCTTGTTGGGGGTGCCATCAAGATCGATAAGCGCCTTGTCGATCACTACCTGAAGCCTGGCATCCTGGCCTTTTAGTGTGTCATTGATAACGCCGTTCACGTGTTCCACCGCCTTGAGCACGCCCTTTCCCCCAAAACGTTTGGGGTCGCCGTCGCGCATTTCCAACGCCTCACGGGAACCGGTAGACGCCCCTGAGGGCACCCCTGCCCTGGAGGTGATCCCGCAGGCCAGGCTCACCTCAACCTCCACGGTGGGATTACCACGACTGTCCAAAATCTCCAGGCCCATTACCTTCGTAATTTGTGTGCTCTTCGCGCCAGTCATTTTCTTCTCCTCTCTGTTAAGATTATAGATTTTCAGATAATTGATTTCACAAGGCCAGAGGGAGGAGGCTGTATTGTAATACGCCGACGACCGATAACGCTGTGAAATTTAATATGTGAAAGTCTATAGATCAATAATCTCTATGCGGCTATTTACCTCAGGACGTCTTATCGAGGCTTTTTCGGTCAGGAGCACAATGTCTCCTTTTACTTCATGCGATCGCACCCAGTCCCGGGCATATGTCCTCCAGTTCTTCACGTAATCAAGCTCATGCACCGGGTAAACCCCGTAGGAAAACTGCAACTGCTGACAGGCCGTTTCCTGCGGGGTGATAGCGGCTATCCATACCGGAAGCCTGAAACGGGTGACCTCTCTTGCCGACGCACCGCTATAGGTTGGGACCATCACTACTGCCAGAGGAACGCTCTTCAATATATTCTCAACGCTCAAGGCGACCAGATCCGCGGCATCGGCACCCCCTCCAGGGCCAAATTCCGTCAAGGCGTCTCGGGCATAATAGCTCGGCCGGTGAACCTCGATGGCCGCAGCGATCTTGGCCAGCATGCCTGCGGCATCCACCGGATACTTTCCCGTTGCCGACTCCTCGGAAAGCATGACACAGTCCGTTCCGTCAAGGATGGCGTTCGCCACATCCGTGGACTCTGCACGGGTAGGACGCTTGTTATTGATCATTGACTCGAGCATCTGCGTGGCGGTGATCACTGGTTTGCCTCGCAGGTTTGCCTCCCGCATCAGGCGCTTCTGGGCAACTGCGATCTGCTCTATCGGTATTTCCACCCCAAGGTCCCCGCGCGCGACCATGATGCCGTCAGCTTCCGCGATGATCTCGTCCATGCGCTCAAGCGCCCCGGACCGCTCGATCTTGGCGATAACAAACGGATTGTGTCCCAGGGCAGTTGCTGCATCACGCACGGCAACAATATCTGCTGCGCTTTCCACAAAAGACTGGCTGACGGCATCAATGCCTTGCTCCATGGCAAATCTCAGGCAATCGTGGTCGCGATCAGTAAACGCCTTGATCCCAAGGTCAATTCCCGGCAGGTTGAGGCCCTTGTGCGAGCGCAATTCTCCGCCCACCAGGACCCTGCACTGAACGTCGTTTTCTACCACTTTCACGACTTCCATCTGGATAAAGCCGTCATTGAGATACAAGGTATCACCGGACTTTACCACCTGCGGCAGGAGGGTGAAGCTTATTGATACACGCTCACTATTGCCGGTAATAGCTTCCGTTGTAAGGGTAAAGGCGTCGCCTATCCTTAACTCGATTGGCTCTTGTGCCAATTTGCCGATACGCATCTTGGGGCCGGGTAGGTCTCCCATGATCGCCACGCGCCGACCGGTTGCGTGTGAAGCTGCACGGATATTTTCAATCGCCTTCTTGTGACTCGCGAAATCGCCGTGCGAAAAGTTAAGGCGCGCCACGTTCATGCCCGCCCGGATCATTTCCTCCATGACCTCCTGTGACTCACAGGCAGGCCCAACAGTGCACACGATCTTTGTCTTGTTAGCCGGTAGTGCCATGGTTTTTCCTCCTAAATCCCGCTAAAGGCAGGACTAACTGGGCGTATCCAAAACTTGAGGGTGCATCCTCTTGAAACGACTTGCGCCGCATTTGTGGAGTACATCAAGTGCCTAAAGTGAACTAAAGTGCGTCCCGCTTTTAGCGGGATTGAGGTATTCTGCCTATTTTTAATATGTTGCGCCGGAGG
>JAUVJO010000425.1 GCA_030592345.1 Deltaproteobacteria bacterium | reverse complement strand
TTACAGACGCCAATTCCGTGATAGGAATGGCAGAGGTGTTGCTGGCAATAAGGGCTTCCGGTGCTGAAATTTCATCTATCTTCTTAAAAATCTCCTGTTTGAGATCCATCCTTTCAAAAACTGCCTCAACAATAAGATCTACTTCAGCCGCATCCGAAAGGTCAGATACCGTCTTGATCCGGTTCATAATGGTGTCTCTGTCTTCCTTGAGCTTGCCCTTTTCAATAAATTTATTGACGGACCACTCGATATCCTTAAGTGCTTTATGTAAGGCCTCAGGGGTTATGTCATACAGGAAAACTTCAATACCTGCCTGAGCACAGACCTGGGCAATCCCGCTGCCCATTAACCCAGAGCCCACTATGAACGCCTTATTAATACCCATGATTTCTATCCCAATTCAATTTAGTCCTTTGTCAATTCTCTGGCTATGACCAGCCTCTGGATTTCGCTGGTACCCTCGTAAATTGGATACAAACGAAGGTCTCGATAAAAGCGTTCAACCGGGAGATCTTTCATGTAACCCATGCCTCCAAAGATCTGAACGGCCTTGTCAGCAACACGGCACGCCATTTCCGTACAGAAAAGTTTAGCCATGGAGGCCTCCTTGATGACCATTTTGCCGCGGTCTCTCAACCATGCAGCATGATAAAGCATCTGGCGGCCGGCATAGATCTCGGTAGCCATATCTGCCAGCATATTCCCTACAGACTGAAATCGGGCTATCGGCTTCCCGAATTGAACCCGTTCTTTGGAGTATTCCACACACAGTTCCAACAGCTTGTGAGCCGCCCCGAGAGCGCAAGCTCCCATAGTCAGTCGACCCTTATCCAGGACCCCCATAGCTGTCTTAAAGCCCTGTCCTATCATGGGTTCACCACCAATAACATTTTCAACAGGGACCCGACAATTGTCAAAGATCAGTTCGCACGTGTGGCTGCCACGCAGACCCATTTTCCGCTCAATGGTGCCTGTATAGAAACCGGGAGTGCTCTTCTCCACCACAAATGCGGTGATCCCTCCACGGGATCTCTTTTTTTTGTCGGTCACAGCTATTACGGTAGCAAGACTTGCCACATCACCGTTGGTGATAAAGTGTTTTAGGCCATTTATGACAAAATGATCTCCGTCCCTTTCCGCCGCTGTCTGGACGTTACCAGCGTCTGATCCTGCCTCCGGTTCTGACAGGGCAAAGCAGGTCGTCCATTCTCCACTGGCAATTCTCGGGAGATATTTTCGTTTCTGGCCTTCAGTGCCGTCGAAAAGAATGCCCATGGAACCGATGCCATTGCTCGTTCCGATGCGGGAGCGAAAGCAGGCATTTGTTTTGGTCAACTCTTCATATACCAAACATTCACCAAGGGTCCCCAGACCGAGCCCCCCGTATTCCTCTGGAATAGAGAGACCAAACAGACCCAATTCCCTCATTTTTTGAACTATCTCCTCAGGGATATTGTCCTCTTCTTCCACCTTGTCTGAAATGGGTTCAAGATCCTGTTTTACAAAACGGCGGATAGTTTCCTGCATCATGCGCAGGCTTTCCGGTATTTCAAAATCCACGACTCTCTCCTTCGTTTACTGGCATAGCCCTGGATAAGCTGATATCTAATATTTTCTAATAAATTCCTAAAGTTAATTATGTTTCTTTATTTTTCTCTTAAGGAAAAAGGGAAGCGATCTTAACTGCCAATTATACCTTGCAAGGTGGGGACCAGACCCTTCGATTGATGTTTAACCACTTGTAATATAATGATAATTATGACTTTGAATAAAAAGAAGGATTTAGGCTTGAGAGGGAATGAGCGAAAAGCGTAGAGAATTACCTACATGAATTCCCCTCGAGATTGAGTTGAAAGTGGTTTTTCCCTGAGGATACAGGGCTCCTGGGAGTGACTAATATACTCTACATGTAGAAATCGTTATACATCGATCTGGTGTCGCTTCAATTTCTGGTACAAACCTGTCCGGTGCATGCCCAGTATTTTTGCCGCCTTAGCCTTATTACCGCCTGTAAAACGAAGCGCCTCCACAATAGCCCGCTTTTCAGCATCGGCCAAGATGTGACGTAGTAGA
>JAUVJO010000432.1 GCA_030592345.1 Deltaproteobacteria bacterium | reverse complement strand
GGACACAGATTTTCGCAGATCTACACAGATAAATATTGTTCTAAAAATCCGTGTTCATCTGTGTTCATCTGTGTCCCAAAAAGGTCCTATACTATCACAAAGATATGTATTTCCGAACTCGAGGGCCAACAAGATCAGCTATGCATGAGGGAAGGTATTGCCAGACGCGAGCCGCGGTTCCCCGTCCCTTGGATACTGAATCGCTGCAATCTATTTTTTCCCCGTCAAGCCCTAGTTTATACCAGTACAGTTGCTCCGGCCTGGCTCCCCATTGCTTTTTGAACCGGTAAGTCCCCTCCCCTGGTGTAGAACGTCCGAAGTCAAATTCAGAATAGCCATTTTCTGCGGCCCAAGACAAAAATTGCCAATAAAGCAACATGTTAGGGGCTGAACGATTATACTTCCTCAGAGATGAGGCCCATGGTATGCATACTCTTTGGCCATTGAATAAAACGATTCCGGTAGCCACAGGCTCTTCATTTTTCAGATAGATCATGCCTACCTTTGCCTTGTCATTATATGCAGACAATACAGCTTTGAACCATTTAAATGCGTGTACCGGAGATCCTAATTCATGCATATTTATGGTAAATACACGATAGAAATCTTCAAGGAGTTCAGGGCCTCCCATGTAACCCCTCAGACCTTCTTTTTCCGGACGGCGTATTTGGGACTTCAGTTTGGCCTTAAATCCACTCCACAGGGCATCTGAGGAGGCAGGCAAAGATAAAATCATGCTGACTTTATGGGAAATGACCTGACCGGAAACACCTTCTTGGGCCAATAAGTTGCTGTGCTCCTGTGAACAGCGAATCTCCATCCTGTATACACCTAGCTCACCGGCAAGCCTTTGGCCCTCCCTTATCAACGCTTGTTGCACCGATAGTTCTCCGATTAGACCCCCATAGTCACAGTAAGGAAGGGATACCAGAGACTTACGCCCCCACGGTAGACAAAAACAAATAAGAGGCAACACGCCGACCACAAAGCCGGAATCAGTGTCTTCTGCCATGAGATATAATCCCTTGTGCCCATAGCCTTTTTCCACCGCTGTTTTCCAGGCGTAGAGATAATAGGGACCAGCCGCGGGATTACTTGATACGTAATTGTCCCAGCCAGGTTGGTCATTGTCAGTTGCTAGGCGAATGTTAAGTGGGGTCATGTGGCATTGGGCATAAGAATGAGGATTAGAAGATTAGGCACCACGGTACCATCTGCTGGAGCTACCCCGGTACCATCTGCCGGAGCTACGGGGCAAGCGGGGCTGGCAGACGGACAAAGAGAAAATAGCTCATGAAAGTAATAGAATTCTTTTTGGACACAGATTACACGGATTAAACGGATTTTTCTCAGTTTCATCTGGAAACTGAGAAAGAGCAATCCGCCTTCGGCGGAAGGGTCCTACTTGCCCTGCAAGAGTTGTCTGTATTTCCGTTTAACCTGTACTCCGGATGGACCAAAGTTAATGAGAATGCCTATCTCATTGTCTATAGACCGTTATGGTTTTTATCCGTGCGACTCATTCCAACAGTTCGCATATTATTCTTGATGATATCAATATCAATTTCATTATATTCAGGAATTACAACTGCCCGTTTTGCATTTGGATGAGTCAAAATATGGTGAGATCCTTTTTTACGTTTGTACCTGCAACCGTAAAGTTGAAAAACCTCCATCTGTACTTTCCAATTAGTAGGCGC
>JAUVJO010000019.1 GCA_030592345.1 Deltaproteobacteria bacterium | reverse complement strand
TTCTTGGGATAAAATCCTTACGGATTAACTCCAAAAGCATGCAGTCTAAGGAGTTTAGGCGTAAGCCTTTTATCTTTCCTTATGGGGAAGGGTAAACTGAGAAATGAAAAATGCCGACTTTCACATATTAAATTACACAAGGCCAGAGGGAGGAGGCTGTATTGTAATACGCCGACGACCGATAACGCTGTGAAATTTAATATGTGAAAGTCTATATTTATTTCCATTCTGCCCGCCGCACTACCTGTACACCTGCTGCTATCATTTCACGAACAGCAGATTCAACGGCGGACAATCCGCCATACATTGTAGAACTTATGTAATTGCTTGTACGTGCTCCGGACAAACTTAAATCTACAATCACTTGAAGCTTTTGGTTCTTAAAATGATTTTGTGTTTCAATTGAAGATACCCGTAGACAGCTATTCAGTGTGCACCCCCCCATCACTAACACTTTTTTTCCATTATTTATACAGATCTTAACCCATTCTCGGAATCCATTTGTGGATGGAAACAAAATACTGTTTCCAGGCTTGATGAAGTAAAGCTGTGTGCTGTCGATTGTTGCTGCCAGTCGATCATCCCAATCGTAACTACCAGGCGGAAACGGGCATCTGGTAAACATGGTTTCAATGCGATGACAGTTTTCATCCAAAAGTTGGGCGCAATTACTGAATGCCTGTTCAATTGGCTTCACATCAACTTTTGCTTGAGACCCGATTGACTGCATCCAGACGCCATTTATGAAGGACCGTTGTGGATCGATGATCAGTAAGGCGGCGTCATCAATCGAAAAGTGAGAGCTATCAAGAGTGTTAAGCAGCCCCTTATAGTCATTTGCGACATTAGTACCCGCGGTATGTTCTAAAAGTGAAATCCCGTCACCATATGTGTTGTCGTCTGATTTCACGCCGTGATGTTTTTTCAGAGTGTTATTGCATTCTCCACGTCTGCGTGTTGAATGAAAATCGTCCCTTGATGCAATTGGAGGTGAAAAATGCGGCGCATTTAGAAGAACTTTGCCATACGGACCGAGCGGATCTTCTGCTATTTGGTTCATGAAAGCAATGAAACTATTCCTTGGGACAGGTTTGACAATGGCAAGTAGATCAAGAACAGCCAAAACAGGGGCCTCGTGCCAGTGCCACCGCATACGTTGAGCAGCAATGTGAAGCTCTGATCTTGAAAGTTCGCCATCTTTGTTTAAATCCAGTATGTCAAAAAGCTCGTTTAACGTCATGATGTCATAGGAATCATTCTTTTTTTGAGAATTTACGGTGTTACGACCCGGTCAGTTTTTTGGCAGGGCGATCTTAAGTACTTCGTCCATTGTCTCCACGAAATCAAAACGAATGGCTTTGCGGACCTTTTTTGGCACATCCTCAAGGTCCTTCTCGTTCCACTTCGGCAGGATGATCCTCTTGATTCCTGCCCTGTGAGCGGCAAGGACCTTCTCCTTTATGCCTCCCACTGGCAGGACCTGGCCTCTCAAGGTTATTTCCCCGGTCATGGTCAAATCGTTCATCACTGGCTTATTTGTTAGTAGCGAGGCGAGAGCGGTCAGCATGGTAACGCCGGCTGACGGCCCGTCTTTTGGAATTGCTCCGGCCGGCACATGGATATGTATCTCCTGATTTTCATAGAAGTCTTCGGGGATGCCAATTTCTTCGGCATGAGAACGTATAAAGCTTAAAGCCGCCTTGGCGGATTCCTTCATGACATCGCCGAGCTGGCCGGTCAGGGTAAGGGCGTGTTTACCCTTCATCTTGGTTGCCTCTACAAAAAGGAGGTCTCCTCCTGTCTCGGTCCAGGCGAGCCCTGGTGCTACCCCAGGGATTGATATGCGCTCGTTCACCTCAGAGCGAAACCGGACGTGCCCCAAAAACCTATGCAGATCCCTTGCATTGACGCGGGCAGGTTCTTTGGATCCTTCGGCTACCGTACAAGCCACCCCGCGACAGACAGCAGCTATTTCCCTCTCCAAATTCCTTAAACCGGCTTCCCGCGTGTATCCGGATATTATCCGTCTGATAGCCCCTGCCGTAATGGACAACTGTTCAGGCGTCAAACCGTGGGCCTCCAACTGACGGGGGACGAGATAGCGTCCAGCGATTTTTACCTTTTCGTCTTCAGTATAGCCAGAAAGGTTCAACACCTCCATTCGGTCTCTAAGGGCAGATGGAATGGTATCTAAAATGTTGGCAGTGGTAATGAACATCACCTTGGAAAGGTCAAAGGCGACATCCAGGTAATGATCGGAAAAGCTGAAGTTCTGCTCGGGATCAAGGACCTCCAGGAGGGCCGCGGAAGGATCGCCGCGAAAATCAGTCCCCACCTTGTCGATCTCGTCCAGCATAAAAACAGGATTATTGGTCTCGGCCCGCCTGATTCCCTGGATGATTCGGCCCGGCAGTGCCCCTACATAGGTCCGACGATGGCCGCGTATTTCAGCCTCGTCTCGCATACCACCTAACGATATGCGGACAAACTTTCTCCCCAGGGCCCTGGCAATGGAACGGCCCAAGGAGGTCTTGCCTGTACCAGGTGGTCCTGCAAAGCAGAGGATGGGGCCCTTGGAGTCAGGCTTGAGTTTGCGAACTGCCAGGTATTCAATAGTACGCTTCTTCACTTTCTCAAGGTTGTAGTGGTCCTCGTCCAAGACCCTCTGGGCCTTCTTGATATCGAGCACGTCCTTGGTGCTTTCGTTCCATGGAAGGGCCGTGATCCAGTCCAGGTACGTGGAAGCCACAGTGTACTCGGCTGAAGACGGATGCATACGCTTCAGGCGTTGTAGTTCCCGCTCTGCCTCTTTCTTTGCTTCCTCCGGGAGATTTTTTTCTGAGATTTTAGTCCTGTAGTCCTCAACTTCTACCTTGCTTTCGTCCTTATCACCCAACTCTTCTTTGATCGCCTTGAGCTGCTGTCGGAGGTAGAATTCCCTCTGGGTCTTATCCATGTCCTGTTTGACCTGGGATTGGATTTTCTGCCCCAACTCAAGGACCTGAAGCTCCCGGTTGATCAAGCGGGTAACATCTTTCAGGCGCTCCTTCACGTCTTGAGTCTCAAGGATCTTTTGCTTTTCTTCTTTGCTGATGTTCAGGCTTGAGGCAATGAGATCCGCCAACATGACGCCTTCATCCAGGGATTTCGCCAAGGGTGCCAATTCCCTTGGAAGGTAAGGAGAAAGCTCAAGGACTTTCTGGAAGAGGTTCACTAAATTGGTCATCATTGCTTCTACTTCGATGTCCTTGATGGATTGCTCGGCTATCGGTTCAATCCTCGCGTGAAGATACGGCTTATCGGAAACATATTCGTCGATTCGGAATCTGCCAATTCCCTGAACAAGGAGTTGGGTCCCTTTCTCGTCCGGTTTTGACATTCTCAAGATTAAAGCAGCAGTACCCACAGAATAAAGGTCTTCTGGTTTGTGGGGAATCGTCAACTCTTTCTTTTTGGAAACCACGAGCCCTATTATACGGTCTTTTGCCATGGCCTCATCGACTAATTTCTGGAATTCGTCTCCATGGACCACGAGGGGAAGGACCATTCTGGGAAAGAGTATCAAATCTACGACCGGAACGATCGGTAGAATCTCCGGGATTTTACGGTGTTCATCTGAATCCATCACTGCATTACTCCATTACGGGCTATGCCACAAAGTACTAGTCTTCTCGACGTCAATCAGGAATTTGGAAACTGAAAAAATCGGTGGTCTCGCCTCGTTTGTGGGTATTAGGCATTTGCTTGCGCTGCTCGTTTGCGGCTTGCGCCTTGAGAACAGTACGTCTGTCGCCGGTCGGTTGCGTTGGCTTATAGGCGTTTTGATAAGCAACCGGATCGTGAAAACCTTTTATTAGCTGTGCGAATTTATCCTTAACCGCTCTACGAATACCGATTCGAGTTGCGCAACCGTCCCGCCGTTGGCGGGATTTGACCCAACCGAAATGCCGCCCCGCTTCGCCAACGATTAAAGGATCTACCAATCCAAAATCATGAGTTTCCAAATTTGTGGTCAATAGGAATCTGCCTAACATAATCATCGGGTAACTGCTTTGCCATGGTGATCTTTAGAAAACCATCACTGTACGAGGCCGTGACTTCATCGGGGCTTATCGGGACCGGCAGGAACAAGGTCCTTTCAAATTTGCCGTAGGCGATTTCTGCCAGATGGTATTTCATGTCTGCAACACGAGCGGTCACCCGCCTTATGCCCGTGATCCTTACAGCCTTTTGATCCAGTTCCACCTCCAGGTCTTCCTTATGCACACCAGAGACTTCTGCCACAATAATGATCTCTTTGGATGTCTCATACACATCCATCTGAGGTCGCCATGCCTGCTCTTGCAGCACCAGTATCGGGTTGACCTGCCGAAACATCTCGTCTATGGTTCTTTGAAGCCTGCTGTGCATGTGACCAAGATTCTTTCCAAAGCGTATCTTGATGTACTCCATGGATCACTCCTTGATACAAAGACCAAAAGGGACCAAAAGGATCTTTTGCTTTTTTTACGTCTTATTTTTCCTGGGAGGCTGTCCGAGAATGAGATATTTTTTTCAAAATCAAGGGAGGCGAAAATTATAACCACAGGAATACATAGAAGTATTTCGAGGATTATAATTTGAGCCTGACCCCAGAGGAATAAGTTACACATTCCACGGGGCACGCGCAGAGATCGGGGAAAATAGCCATTCTCGGGCAGCCTCCGAAGGAATAGAGCTACTTTATAGGCTTTAAGATAATGATTTTGGGAAGGCTAGAGGAAGGAAGGCGTACTCGTCGTACGTTGACGACCGATAACGCATCCAAAATCATTATCTTAAAGCCTATAGAAGCTTAAAGCCATAATAGGCCCTAGTTCTCGATTTGTAAAGAATTAATGGTAAACTATTACCAAAACAAAAGGCGAGGTGTTTACGGTTTTTGATAACACGGCCCGACTGTGGTATGATATAAAGTAAGCGTTCACAGGGGTATATTGAGATACGCAAAAAATGATTCACCACAGAGACACAGAGAACATAGAGGTAAATTCCTTTTGCCCGATCGGGAGACCCCAGAGGAATAAGCTCCGCATTCCACAGGGCAGGCGGCGATCGGGCAAAATAATGCTGCCCTTCGGGCAATTATCCCACGCCTCATTGTTTTGACACCACCTTTGTGGCAGCCGTGCTAGCAATTTCACCCGGCGAAGCCGGACGGATGCTTTTCACTGGCCGTCGTCTCCCGGCCAGAGAAAAAACCCTGCCCTCTATGTCCTCTATGTCCTCTGTGCCTCTGTGGTGAAATTAAGGCATCAAGCTGCCCGTGAACGGCTACGATATAGATTGTCAGATAATTGATTTCATCCCGCTTTCAGCGGGACCCTCCCTGTGAACGCTTACAGCAAGGAAAACAGCCATCATGCGTTATGATACGGGATTAAGAGCGTATACCTCAAAGAGGATCGAGGAAATAGAGAATGCGGATATCCTTGTAGGCATTCCCTGTTACAACAATGAGAAGACCATAGAACACGTAATCCGGATGGTTACTCACGGCCTGGCCAAGCATTACAAGGACCAAAGGTGTGTAATATTTATTGCCGATGGAGGTTCGACAGACGACACCCGCGAAGTGGCCAAGGAGTTCCAGATGAAACCCTGGCAGGAAAAAATCGTCTCCATATACCGAGGTCCGGCTGGCAAGGGTTCGGCTTTCCGATCCGCGTTCGAGACGGCTAAGCGCCTCAAGGTGAAGGCCTGTGTGGTCGTTGATTCGGACCTGCGTTCCATTACAAGCGATTGGATCAAATATCTTCTGGAACCGATTCTGGAAAAGGGCTACCAGTATGTCTCCCCTGTTTACACTCGCTACAAGTATGACGGCACCATAACCAATAACATAGTCTATAATCTGACCAGGGCCCTATACGGCCTGCACATTCGTCAGCCGATCGGTGGGGACTTTGCCTTTGCCGGCGAGCTGGCCGAATACTACTTGGAGCAAGATGTGTGGGACACAGATGTGGCCCGCTACGGCATTGATATTTGGATGACCACAAACGCGATCACAAACAACTTCAGAATATGTCAGTCCAACCTCGGGGTTAAGATCCATGACGCTAAAGACCCGGCTGAATCTCTCGGGCCGATGTTCCGCCAGGTGATCCACACCCTCTTTGTTCTCATGGAACAAAATGAAGCCGAGTGGAAGGCAATCAAAAGCAGTAGAACCGTCCCCCTGTTCGGGCTGCAGGAATTCATTGAGCCCGAGCCCATTCAGGTTGATCTGGGGCGGCTGGTAACAGAGTACAAGACCGGCTTTCGGCAATTTAAGGGACTCTACCGGGATATATTTTGCGCGGAGTGTTTCGAAGAACTAAAGCGATGCGCAGCCAAAGCCAAGACCAAGTTTGTCATGCCCGTGAAGACATGGGTCATGGTGCTGTATGAGACCGCGGCAACTTTCCACAGTTGGACCTACAACCGGACCCAACTGGTAAACCTGGTCACCCCCCTCTACCTGGGCCGTGTGGCTTCATTTATCAACGAGACCCGAAAGATGAGCTCAAGCCAGGCCGAAGAAGTGGTTGAGAAGCAGGCCCAGGTCTTTGAAGACCACAAGGACTACCTGATTCAGGTTTGGGGCGAAAAAGGTACGGAAAAACTCTGATGACTGATGCCCTCAACCAGAGCCATCGCTTCGGAGACCCTGAAGGGGTGAGATCCGGTTCAGGGGCTGGCGTTTTAGTTTGATAACGGGAGGTGAATTGCAATGACATCTTTCTGCCGGTTTCTGTCTTACAAATCCAACACCTCCTGCACGGCATCGAGCATCTCTTGCCGTGTGAAGGGCTTGTCCAGGGTGCGCAAAGCGCCAAACTTCTCGGCCAAGGGGAGAAAATCGAGGTTCCCAGTCCTTCCCCCGCCCGAGATGGCGATAATCTTCACGTCGGGATAGTCGCGCCTTAGTTCTCTGATGGTCTCAAGGCCTTCCTTCTCCGGCATGAAGATGTCGGTAATGATGAGGTCGGTCGGTTCCTCGCGGCAAAGCTCTATGCCCAACTTCCCGTCCGAGGCCGCCACAACCTCGTGACCTTGTGCCTCCAGGATCTTCCGAAGGTACCGCCGTACCTGCTCTTCTTCGTCGATGATCAGAATTCTTGCCATTTTTCTTTCCTCACTATTCCGCACTCCGCATTCGAATTATCTGTCCAACACCCGTCGCACGGTTCGCCCCAGTTCGGCCCCGACGATAGGTTTCATGACAAATTCCTGTATCCCCCGGGCGCGGGCCTTCTCCGGCGTGATAACATGGCTAAAGCCGGTGCAAAGGATAATCGGGATATCGGGCCGAATCCGTAGGATCTCTGCCGCCAGGTCAGTACCGGTCATATGTGGCATCGTCTGGTCTGTGATGACCAGATCAAACTCGCCCGGCTTTGCGCGAAACAGCTCCAGGGCCTCGATGCTACTGGTCCGCGTGGTCACGCAGTAGCCGAGACGTTCGAGCGTTTCCCTGCCTATCTCTGCCACCACCGCATCGTCGTCCACAATGAGGATGGATTCCGTTCCCCCCGGAACCGGCTCCACTGTTTCAGGCCGGGCTTCGGCAAGAGATTTGACTACGGGGAGGTAGACCTGAAAGGTCGTGCCAACGCCAGGTTCGCTGTACACGGTGATATCGCCCCCGTGGCTTTTTACGATGCCGTGCACCACAGAAAGGCCCATGCCTGTGCCTTCTCCTGGGCCTTTGGTGGTAAAAAAAGGATCGAAGATGCGCGTAAGAGTCTCCTTGTCCATACCACGACCGGTGTCCCCAACAGTGAGCCTTACATGGGAGTCGGCAGTCAGGCCTTTGTGTTTAGAGCAGAATTCTTCGTCGAGCTCGACGTTGGCGAGCGAGACCTCCAGCACACCGCCTTCGAGCATGGCGTGCTCCGCGTTCGTGCACAGGTTCATCATTATCTGGTGTATCTGTGTTGGGTCTCCGTTTACTACACCCGTGTCCGGTGCGATGTTCTGACGGATCTCTATCGTGCTCGGCAACGCCGCACGCAGCAGTTTGAGCGCTTCCTTGACGATAGGGACAAGCTGGATCGGCCTTCGTTCCCCCTCGGTCTCCCGGCTGAAGGCAAGGATCTGCCGTACCAGGTCCTTGGCCCTGATCCCGGCCTTCACAACTTCATTCAGGTTCTCGCGTGCCTTGCTCCCGGCAGGAAGATTCCAAATGGCAAGATCCGCAAACCCGAGGATGGGCACCAGGATGTTGTTAAAATCGTGGGCAATACCCCCGGCCAGCGTCCCGATGGCCTCCATCTTTTGCGCCTGGCGGAGCTGGCCCTCCAGTTTCTTACGCCCCGTGATGTCCCTGAGACTCGCCATTAGTGCAATCGTATTCCCTTTGTCATCAGTCACTCTTGATGATGACACCGCTATCGGAAAGATCTCACCATCTTTTCTCTTGCCCACCAACTCTCCTGTCCAACCTGATTCCATCGTTGCCTTAACTGCCGCTTCTAGCTTCTGTATCTGATCCTCAGGGTGAAAGAAGGCTATCTGCTTGCCTATCGATTCTTCTCTTGAATAGCCACACATTTTTGCAAATGCTTTATTCAAGTACGTAATCTTTAGGTCGAGGTTTGTTATAGCTATGGCATCAACGGAACTGTCAACAGAGTGGGAGAACAACCTCAGTTGTTCTTCTGCACGCCTACGTTCGCTAATGTCCTGGAAGGACTCGATGATCCCTTGCATCTTACCGCCTTGGAGCAACGGGGTGATGATTCCCCGCACTGGGACCTGTCGTCCGTCCGCCGTGCTTTTGACCGTCTCTATCTCAACCCTTTGCTCGCCGCCTTGGATCCGTTTCAGGAAACAGTGTTCTGTGCGGCAGTGGTCCCCAACGAGCTGGGCGTGGCACTTCATCCCAACGGCTTGCTCTTTGGAAAGGCCGGTCAGCTCTGCCATCGTATTATTTGCGGATACCACGTTGAACTCATTGTCGATGACGCGCATGGCGTCACCAGCACCTTCAAAGATACTCTGGAGCCGATCATTGCTCTCCAGTAGCGCCTCCTCGGCCTGCTTGCGTGCCTGTTCGTCTTCAATACTCTGGATACCGAGGGCCAGATCACCAGCGAGTTCTGTAAGGAGCCGCAGTTCTTCGTCATCAAAGGCATCCGGGTTTTCCGCATAGACGTTGAGCGCACCCAAAACCCTTTCCCCGGTAATAAGCGGCAGGGCTGCGGACGAGGCGTATCCCCTTTTGAGCGCCTCCTCCACCCAGGGGGCGAAGCGCGGATCACGCTTAATGTCTTGCATTACAAAGGGCTTTCTGCTCTTGATGGCCCTTCCGGTGGGTCCTTTGCCATGTTCAGAATCGTCCCAGGTGATTTTGATTCTGGACAGGTACCCATCTTCGAATCCTGCCTGCCCCCTGGGTATAACCCGGTATGACCCTTCTTGAACCAAACCCACCCAGGCAAAGCGGTACCCCCTGGTTTTAACGAGGATCTCACAAGCCTCGTTCATCAACCTGTGGACATCTCTTTGCCGAACGATCAACTGGTTGACGTTCCAGACGGCCATCAAAATGTCGTTCAGGTATTCAAGGCGATTCTTTATGTTCCTTAAATCTTCTTCAGCACGGAGCTTTTCCCTAAAAATATGGGCAATTAGAACTATCCCTGCCAGCATGAAACCTGATATAATCAGTGCAATTCCCTCGGCAGCGGCCCATCTCAGCAACTCACCGTGGGAGGGAACAAAGATCCCCAGGAGCGTGGCAAACCTCCGGCAGGCCATAAGGAGTATTGCGGATGAAATAAACAACCACGCCATTTTTTTCTTGGTAAGAGAGATAAGACGAAATGCACATATCGCGGCTGCGATCTGCAACGAAATCGAAAGAGAAAGGAATATGATCCGATATATCAACATAATCAGGCCCCTCCTTTAGCCGTGATTAAATAGTGAAGCAAGAGCACCTGATCAGGGATTTTAAGGGCATTGGCTTTCTCATCAAAGGAGATCTTTCCGTCGCACACATTGAGATCGTATGTCCGCCCCAGATACGGGATTGACACTCGCTTTTTGTCAGCAGAGAGCGTTTCAAGTGAAAGGCCTGCCTTAATGCAGCGTTCATCTATATCAAGCTCTGCCAGCGTGTTGAGTGCCAGCGCCCGTGCCGTTTCGTAATCTTGCTGTGTTGGCTTGCCGCGACTTTCCCCAAATGAGTGGCCCATGTTTTCTACCTTTTTATCCAGTGCTAACCGCACAGCTCCAAATATTTTGATAAACTATTTACAACAATAGCTCATCGCTACATGTGTAGCGTCCAAAACCCTTTGAAGTGGACCCAATGTCAAGCCTGCTTGATTGCTTGCTCAACGACTTTCTTTCTAAAGTGAATTCGAAAACCATAATCAACTGCAAAAGCAATCATACCCGAGAGTGCCACCGCTGTAATCATAGCAGTAAGCCCTTTGCGTAAAATGCTCCAGGATACGGAGGGAAAAAACAGGTTGTAGAGAACGCCAAAGATCTCTCCATGACTCATTGCCAGGGCTTGTTTACAGCAAACCAACATCAATGCCACAGTCACATATAGCACTGTACACATAATACAAACCGTTTTATGAATAACAAAGGAAACAAAAGCCTCATAAGCACAAAACAGCACCATCATCAATAAGATCACATAGATCGAACAATACAACTCATTCTGAATCCCCAATTTCAGGACGCGCTCACTCAATATGTAGAATAAGAGAAAGAAGTGTGCAAACATGCCCAAAGTGGCCACTGGAATGCCCACAGTTTAGATCCAAAGCTAGTGGCAACTCTATCACAATCTATGGTTTCACTGATGACACAGAAACTTTTGGTAGGCGGGTGCAAGATATTGGTTCTGTAATGATGGCAGGTCAAATAAATAGAATTCGCTATGCCGCCAAATAAAAAAATCATCAGTAGCAGGACCCAATTTGATTCCAACATACAACACCCTCCTTTCCTTGGATAAAGCCTATTGCGTGCTTGCAAAGCCCCCGAAGGGGTTTGGGTAAATAGTCAGTCAGGCAAGAGGCCTTTGGGAACCGCTGTTTTTCTTACTTGACCAGATCGACCTCGTCATAGGCATCTGGGTCTTTATTTTTTTGCTGGTAAGACCACCACTTTCTCTGATCTTGTTGTCCTTTGGTCTCACCGTGCTGTGCTCCACGTAATGGTGTCCAGCGTGGGCTATCTCCTTGGCATGAGAGGGACCTGGATCTAAGGCCGATAGTCTAATACGCGTGTCTCGTATATCGATGCCCCGAGATCTTACGGCAGCGGCACCCCTCATGCAAGCAACGTGTGCAGAGGGGTCAGGCATATCAACATTTGCAACAATATGGCAGAAAAACACGAACGGGGCATTCCCTTCGGTCACTTTTTGAGACGAGTTCAGCATTTGATTTTCAGCGCATTCGGCAGAACTGTGAAGGTAAACGCGGCAGCGTCCCAGGCGTCGTTGCCGTCGATTTGCAGTACCAGCGGCCGTTCCAACTGTACAGTCACCTGCCGACCGGTGCGGTATTCGCCCATCCGATTGCCAATAGTGAAGGCGGTTGCCACGCCGATGGCGGACTTTAACAGGCCTGAGTTGATGCACAAGATATGCAATTGCCGGTCGTCGAATCGGGCTCTTGGCACAACATTCATTCCAAAGCCATAGTATGGCTGCTTGACTACCATCAGGCTCAGCAGGTTCTGTACCCTGAACGTCGCGTCATCCACCTTAATCCTGGCGATGGCCCGTTTGTATTCTCTGAAATACGCGTTGAAGGCGGCTTTGAAATATGATTTGAAGCCAGTGACACCTTGGGCGAGGTATTTGTCCCGGAGCCGGACTATCGTTCCTTCGATCCCTACGGATACCATAAACCCACGCTTTGTTTCGTCGCAGTTGACCAGGTCGTATTCGTGTATCTCGCCGTCTCTGATGCGCATCGCAATATCGGCCAGGCTCCCCTTGTATTCAAGAGCATGACGCATGGCGTTACCGCTGCCTAAAGGCAGATAGGCAACCGGTGTCTGGCTCGTATCGACAGAATTGATGATGTCGGAAAAGGTTCCGTCCCCCCCGGCGGTGACGAGCACATCGCAACGGGTGGCAATCTCCTGCGCGCATTGACCGAGATCGTCCGCTGATATCGTATCCAGCCCGTATATTTCCGCGTCAAGGATCTCCACGGCTTTCGCCAGTGCGGAGCGCTTCTGATCGACGGTCATCTTGCCGGAGACAGGGCTGGTGATAATCGCGTAGCGCATTTCGGTTATCAGGAAAATCCAGGGGTAAACCCTATATCCTAGAGGTTTGCGTCCATTAGGAGGTCTGCCATCTTTTCCTCCTTAATAGCTTTTCTGTTTCTACTGCAAAGAATAGCACAGATGATAAAGCGAGTGTATAGATTAGTTCTCTTGCGGTTAACGGTTCTGTTTTAAATACCCGGTTTAAAAACGGCACATATATGGTTGCCATCTGCAGTCCAAAAGTAACAAATACTGCACCCAGCATAGCTCTGATTGATTTGAGGTTTGACCTGAAAAACGACTGCTGCTCTGAAGTAAACGCAAGGGCGGCGCCAAGTTCTGCAAGACACATGAATGTAAAAAGCATGGTCTGCCACTTAGTGGTCATGCTACTGTTTATCGTGCCTGCCTGAAGCATGATACCGACGCTTGCTAACAAGAAACCGGTCCAGAGGATATTTTTTCCCAATTTTTAGCATCAAGAATGCCTGCCTTTGGTTCTCTTGGTGGCCTGTTCATGACATCCGGCTCAGCAGGTCCTCCCCCGCAAAGGCAAGACTGGGCAACCCATCAGTAATAAGATTAAGCCAGAGAATGTGGATTGGCAAAAGCGGAAGAGATAAGCCTAAAAGGGGTGCAAAAAAGATTAACATTATCTCTCCGAAGTTGGTTGACAGGATATAGTGTATCATCTTTGTTATACCATTTCATTATTCTGTATAAGTTACCTGAACTTGAACATTTTGAACTTTAATGTTATTTTTCGGTACATCCAATTTGTTATTTGAGCTGTATAACGAGTCCTCTTAGGGAAGTACCTTGAAGGAATTGAAGAAAATCAAAGGAGGCCGGTGTGCCCAAAATTCCGCGTGTGATGAGCACCCAGCATCCTGACAATGTTCGTTTGCCTTTTTTTGCAGAAAGCCCGGACATGTCAGGTCAAGATGAAATAAAAGAGGCCTATTACGCCTTTTCCCATCTGGGCTGCGAAGAGCAGATGTGGGACTGTGAGGGTAAGGAAGTCGATGCCTTTGTTGTGAGAAAACTCCTCACCAGATACGAACATTTCTTTAAAGAAAAGAAGCTGGGCCAGGACGTCTTTATTACCTTAAGAGTTCCGAACCCCACTGTAGAAAAGGCTGAGGCCAAGGTCCTTATTGAAACCCTGGAGGAGATTCCCCGGTCTTTTGATTCGGCCAGGCTCTTTTACAATGAGGATATCCCTCCTATCTTTGAGGTAATCCTCCCCATGACTACGACCTCGAAGTGTTTGAACAGAATCTACTATTACTACAAGGACTTCATCGCCGGGAAACAGAACCAGCCCTTCTATCCAGGAGACATTACCATTGCTGAGTGGGTCGGGGAATTCAAGCCCGAGACCATACAGGTTATTCCCCTGTTTGAAGATCGGGAGCACATCTTGGAATGTGACCAGATTTTGAGGGAGTATCTGAAAGATAAGAAAGTCCCTTACCAGAGAGTCTTTTTGGCCAGGTCAGACCCGGCCATGAATTATGGCATGGTCAGCGCAGTCCTCTGTAACAAAATAGCCCTGCAAAGGCTCCGCCGCCTTTCCCGGGAATTGGATATAGAAATTTATCCCATACTCGGGGTTGGTTCGGCCCCCTTTCGAGGGAATCTCAAGCCGGGGAATGAAGACAGGGTTCTTTTCGAATACCCTGATGTTCAGACCTACACCGCGCAATCGGCTTTCAAATATGATTATCCCGTGGATTTGACCATTAAAGCCGTTGAAAAGCTTAGAACATCCCCAAGACGAAGGGGCTGGGAGGTTGATGAAAAGCGCTGTATCAGTATTATTGACAAGGTATCAGCCGAATACAGAAGGCAGGTTGAAGCCCTGGCCCCTTTGATCAATCAGGTGGCAGGATACGTGCCAGGAAGAAGAATGCGCAAGCTCCATGTCGGGCTTTTTGGCTATTCCAGGAGTATAGGGAAAGTGACGCTGCCCAGAGCCATAAGCTTTTGTGCGGCCTGCTATTCCATAGGCCTTCCGCCGGAGATCTTGGGCCTGAACGCCCTGGATCGGGATGATCTGGCCTATCTGAAAGAGGCCTACATCTATTTTGCCGATGATCTCGGCGATGGGCTGTCCTATCTAAAGGAGTTTCAGATCAAGCCGTGGCAGGAGAAGATCGTTTCCGTCTACCGGGGGCCTGGAGGCAAGGGCTCAGCCTTTCGATCCGCGTTCGAGGCGGCCAAGCGCCTCAAGGTCAAAGCCTGCATAGTGGTGGACGCGGACCTTCGTTCCATTACCAGCGACTGGGTTAAATATCTTCTTGAGCCAATTCTGGAAAAGGACTATCAATATGTCTCCCCTGTCTACACGCGCTACAAATATGACGGCACCATCACGAACAACGTCGTCTATAATTTAACCCGCGCCCTTTACGGTCTGCGCATCCGCCAGCCCATTGGCGGGGACTTTGCATTTGCCGGCGAGCTGGCCGCATACTATATGGAGCAGGATGTCTGGGACACGGATGTAGCCCGTTATGGCATTGACATCTGGATGACCACGAACGCTATTACCAGCAACTTCAAAATCTGTCAGTCCAACTTAGGAGTAAAGGTCCACGACGCCAAGGACCCGGCCGAGTCGATAGGGCCTATGTTCCGCCAGGTGGTACACACCCTCTGTGTTCTCATGGAGCAGCACGAAACTGAGTGGAAAGCGGTCAGGGGAAGCCGGAGCGTTCCTCTGTTCGGAGTTCAGGAGTCTGTGGAGCCGGAACCCATCCATATTGACCTTGGCCGTTTGGTCACAGAGTATAAGGCGGGCTTTCGGCAATTCAAGGGTCTGTACCGGGATATATTTTGCGCGGAGTGTTTCGAAGAACTCAAGAGGTGCGCTAGCAGGGCCAAGACCAAGTTTGTTCTGCCCGTGAAGACCTGGGTCATGGTGCTTTACGAGACCGCAGCCACTTTTCACCGTTGGACCCACAACAGGGCCCAACTGGTGAACCTGGTCACTCCGCTTTATCTTGGCCGCGTAGCCTCCTTTATCAACGAGACCCGAAAGATGACCTCCAGCCAGACCGAAGAATTGGTCGAGGAACAGGCTCAGGTCTTTGAAGACCACAAAGACTACCTGATCCAGGTTTGGGACGAGAAGAAGGAAGGGCCCTGAGGGGTCACGCTTCTCGGACAATCCTCCACGGCTGCCGTATGTGGCATCTTTTCAACAGCGCTGTGATTCTAAATGGAGGTAAATTGCGATGCCCAGACTCATTAAGAAAACATCAAGAAAGGTAGGTCTTCCGCCAGGAACACTCGTTCACACAGGTGAAAAGAAGAGTGATAAGGTAAAAATCACAATCATGGATTATGATGAAGCACAATTAGAAAAAAAGGAGGCAAGGACGATAGAGGAATGTCTTCCCTTTAAGGAAACACCAACCGTCACATGGATAAACATAGACGGCATTCACCGGATGGAGATTATGGAAGACATCGGAAAAGCCTTTAGTCTGCACCCCTTACTTGTGGAAGACGTAGTGAATACGGAACAACGACCGAAAATGGAGGATTTTGATGATTGCGTCTTTGTTGTCTTGAAAATGCTCTCCTATGATGAAAAAGAAAATGAAATAAAGGCAGAGCAGATCAGTTTAGTCCTTGGCACAAACCTCGTTATTTCGTTTCAGGAACGTGAAGGAGATGTTTTTGATCCCATCAGGGAAAGAATCAGAAACGGAAGAGGTCGCATTAGAAAGATGGGGGCCGATTATCTCGCCTACGCCCTAATAGATGCTGTTGTTGATAGCTATTTCATAATGCTGGATAAGCTGGAAGAAAAGATGGAGGATATAGAAGAACAGTTGTTGCTAAATCCGGGGCCGGAAACCCTAAACGCAATCCACGTCCTAAGAAGAAAGATGATATTTTTGCGCAACCAGGTCTGGCCTTTAAGGGAGGTGGTCGCTGCACTGGAAAGAGGGGAATCCCCCCTCATTCACGAGTCTACATTGATATATCTGAGCGATGTTTACGATAATACGATTCAGGTCATTGAAACAATAGAGAAATTCCGGGATATGCTTTCGGGAACGATTGATATTTATCTTTCAATGGCAAGCAACAAGATGAACGAGGTCATGAAACTCTTAGCGATTATTGCCACAATATTCATGCCCTTGACCTTCATAGCGGGTATCTACGGAATGAATTTTAGATATATGCCAGAACTTGAATGGCATTGGGGTTATCCCGCAATTTTGTTTGTGTTGGTCGCGATAGGTCTTTTAATGTTGGTTTACTTCAGGCGAAAAAAGTGGCTCTGAAAGGTTCACTCGCACCAGGTGGAAGATGGATCATCCATGTTTTTTTGATCTTCTTTGTTTAAACCGTGGCGGCGGCGGTTTTCAGCTTCACGGTGGGCTTTTTTCCCTTTGGCAGTCTGGCGGTATCGCCTCTGAGTTTCACGGT